>JAUWPX010000155.1 GCA_030611395.1 Bacteroidota bacterium
TGAACTCGAAATGAAAGGGGGTTTAAATACAGCCCGGGAAATTGCAAGACAACCTTTAGTCTGGAAAAGAACTTATGATTTAGTGTATAAACAGAAAGAAAAAATAAAGAATTTTTTCAAATTTGTGACTGAGCAGGAGAATTGTGATATAATTATAACCGGAGCAGGTACTTCTGCCTTTATTGGCAATTCATTACATGGTCCGTTTCAAAATCTGGTTTCCAGAAATACCCGTTCAATTCCAACAACTGATTTAGTAACACATCCTGATTTATACATACGACCGGAGATTCCTACTTTATTGATATCTATGGCACGATCGGGGGATAGTCCCGAATCCTGTGCAGCTGTCGAAATTGTAAATTCCAAATCAAAAAGAATACATAATTTGATTATTACATGTAACCCTGCAGGGAAATTGGCAAAAATTTGTGCTACTGAAAATGATATGGTTTTTCTATTGCCGCCTGAGTCGAATGATTTGGGTTTGGCGATGACAAGTAGTTTTTCTTCTATGTTATTAACCGGAATACTTATGGCTAATATCCACACTATTGATGACCAGGAAAGGTACGTTAATAAGTTAAGTAATTATGGTTCCGTAATTCTGAATGAGTATGCGGAAAGAATACTTGAAGTAGCCCGACTTAGCTTTGATAGAGCTGTTTTTCTTGGTTCAGGTCCGTTTCAGGGAATTGCACAGGAGTCACAGTTAAAGTTACAGGAGTTGACAGCTGGAAAAATAATATGCAAGCATGATTCCTTTTTGGGATTCCGGCATGGCCCAAAAGCTGTAATCAATGGAAATACATTACTGGTCTATCTTCTAACCAATAATAGTTATGTACACAAATATGAGGTTGATCTGGTAAAAGAAGTTGCTTGTATTCACAAAGAGATGTATTCTATCGGGATTTTTGAAAATACAGAAGAGGAATTGAAGTTTGACCTGAAAATTAAAGTTTCTTCTGATCCCGAAATTAGGTTGCCTGAAGAATATCTTGCTGTAAGTAGTGTATTACCGGCACAAATTCTTGGTTTTTATAAATCCCTTGAATTAGGGTTAACACCTGATTCCCCTTCAATTGATGATGTAATTTCAAGAGTAGTTAAAGGCGTATCGATATATCCTATTGAATATTAAGGATGAAAAATGAAATAAAACTGCAAGATAAATTGTTGGAGGTTAGGTCTGAGGGCAGGGCAATACTGGCTGTAAATTTCTATAATTTAGAAACTTTATTTGGCATTATGTTGGCGGCACAGGAAATGAAATCTCCCGTTATTCTTCAGTTAACCGGGAAATCAATTGAATATATGGGTCTCCAAACAGCAGTTAGCCTGGGCAGAACAGCCCTTAAACAATTTAATGTTGATGGATGGATCCATTTAGATCATGGAGATTCTGTTGAACTGGCTCATAAATGCCTTGATGCCGGATTTGACTCTGTAATGATTGATGCCAGTGAAAACGCTCTGTCGGAAAATGTTAAAATCACAAAAAATATTGTCGATCTTGCCGGGATGTATGAAGTAAATGTTGAAGCTGAACTGGGATATATAGCAAAACTTGGACAATCTAAAAATCATACCGGTTTTACTGAACCTGAGGAGGCGAAATTTTTTGTTGAATCTACCGGTGTAAATGCATTAGCAATAGCAATTGGTTCAAGTCATGGATTTTATAAAGAAGAACCAAAATTAGATATCGAAAGGCTGGAAAAGATTAGGAACATGGTTGACATTCCGCTGGTTTTACACGGGGCATCAGGTATCCCCGGAGTAACATTGCAAAAAGCCATACGGAATGGAATTTGTAAGATAAATATTGCTACGGAAGTAAAAAATATTTTTATGCAGACTCTTAAGAATGAGCTGAATAATACAAATGAGATCGATCTTAGAAAAGTATTCCCGCCGGCGATAAATGCAGTAGCTGAATTGGTGAAAAGTAAGTTAGAGATTATAAATTTCGTAACTAATTAATGTCTGTCCACAAAGTAGAGCATTTTCGTAAAAAAAGCACCAAATAGTAAATAACAAATAGCAAATTACAAATAACAAATAAATCTCAAATAATAAATAACAAATTACAAAAAACATCCCGAGAGGTTTCGAGACCAAACATCAATTATTGAATCTGCCTGCCGTACCAAAGACACTTTTGGCAGTTGGGTGACTGAAATGAGTATAACTACAGCATACCCGGATACCATTTCATGGCATTCTCGTAATAGATATTTCTCAATACTGTTTCATCCAGATACAAGCCTTTAAATGAGCCATTGACACTGGGAGAACTCATTTCTTCATCCGTTGAAAAATACTTCCAGTCTGCCTGCCATTCCTTTTCCATTCCGGTTTTCTTGTCTTGCAGATCATCATCCTTATTAATGATAAAATCGGTACCGTAGAGAAGCCGGTCCTGGTATTTAATGATAAAATCACGTACTTTTTGCCTGTCCTGTACCTGGAAATGGCAAACGCGTGCAGCCATATCAACGGCAAAATTCGGATAAAGGTCCAAACGTTTGGCAAGTTCATCCACGCTCCATTCCAGGCTGCCCAAATGAGCGCCTACTAATCTCATGCCGGGATGTTTGGCAAGTAAATTGTCCCTTGAAGCAATTTGTTCTTCATACGATGGATAATCCGGATGCAGGTACATATGGTATTGAGGATGTTCTTTGTAATAATTTCTGTCATTATTGACAGTCATAGAGTCGAGGGGTAGCCAGCAGTTTCTTGGTTCTCCGATATGGGCGACAACCGTTATATTATTTTCGACAATATAATCGAATATGGGGTCAAACCGCGCATCATCAATCATAATAAAGTTGCCCAGGCTGTCACGGAATGTCATACCGATATCTTTCCAGACCTTCATTGCAATAGCACCTTCCTTAAAGTCTCTTTTCAACTTCCTGATTACTTCTTCCTCCCAACCGGGTTCATCGAATTTTTCCATGGAAAAAGTGGTGGCATATGACAAAACTTGCGGAAATTGCTCATGCACCGTTTTGGCAAAGTACAATTGCTCGTCAATGTATTCCTGACTGTTTGCCCGGGTGCATATGGTAAAGAATTTAAAATTTTCGGCTATGGCTGCCTGCATAATAGCCGGATCAACAGTCCGGATATGCACATGGGCATCGATTTTTGGGATCTCATAATAGAGATCGGTTTTGCCTCCTGAACAGGAGGAAAAAATAAAAGCAACAATACCAAGGGCAGTAAAAACAGATGTCTTTTTCATTTTGTAATAATTTAGTTTTTGTAATTCTTTTATTTATTGATATTCGTGCATTCGTGGCTTTTTTATCAAAATAAAGATAATTAAATAAAAGGAAAAACCAAGGTAGAAGTCAGACCAATAATTTATATATTTGATTTATTATTAATTGTCCTAATTATTAACCACATTCGGTTTAATGATAAGTCCGGTTTTGCTGTGAATTCAAAAGAGCGTTTTATAAAAACATTGGAAGGTGGAAAGGCAGACAGAATGCCTGTTACTACGCATCATATTATGCCATCGTTTTTGGATAATCATATGAATGGGATTTCCAATCAGGATTTTTTTGATTTTTTTGGGATCGACCCGGTTAACTGGGTTATGGCATATCAGTATTCTTCAGATAAGGGTGAGTATTTTGATCCGCAACATACTGAGATGGGGTTTCTGGAAGCACGCAGAGTATGTTCGGACAATTGGCGAATAAAACTTGAACCTGTTGAAGATCCTAAATACGTAACGCAGCGTTTTAATATTATAACACCGGAAAAAAAACTATCCATGGTGTTGCAATCAAATGAGCACACGACCTGGGTGGTTGAGTATCTGGTAAAAGAAAAATCAGATATCGATATTATTTCAAAATATATGACTTATCCGCTTTGTGATGTACAAGAGATAAATAATGCTGCGGATGAATTTGGTGTCAAGGGATTAATCAGGGGGCATATTAGCACGTTCGATGGTTTTGGACAGCCTGGTTGCTGGCAGGATGCAGTTTGTCTGTTTGGTATTGAAAACCTGATAATTGCCACTTTTGAAGATCCGGCATGGGTACACGCGTTTTTAAACGTCCTTAAAGAACGGAAAAAAGTTTACATTAATTCCTTAAAGGGAGCAAAATACGATCTTCTGGAATTGGGCGGTGGTGATGCATCAACCACAGTTATTTCACCGGATATTTTTAATGAATTTGTGGCGCCATATGATTCTGAATTAATTGAAGCAGCACATCAGGCCGGGCAGCGGATTGTTTACCATACTTGCGGGGGAATGATGCCAATTTTGGAAGACATTGCTGCTATGAAGCCGGATGCGATGGAAACCTTTACTCCAATTGCTATGGGAGGTGACATAAACCTGAAAGAGGCAAAACAACGTATTGGAGACAAGGTTTGTATGATTGGAGGGTTTGACCAATATCATTATTTTACAGGATGTACTGAACAGGAAACCGGAAACGAAGTCCGGCGTTGTTTTAAGGAAGCCGGCGATGGCGGGGGATTTATTCTTGCCCCTTCCGACCATTTTTTTGAGGCTGATTTGAATTTATTAAAAGCCTTTGCGGATGAAGCTTTGAAATGTACTTATTAAAATAAGCGAAAAATCATTGTGCGATACAAATTTGAACATCAAAACAGCAGTAAAATGTTACAAATAAAAAAGGAGTCCCTATGAATTCAAAAAAAAATTCAATAACACGATGGGATTTTGTGAGAATTTCTGCGGTCGCAGCAATATCCACTCTGTTGT
>JAUWPX010000274.1 GCA_030611395.1 Bacteroidota bacterium
TCAACAGTAATAGTTTGTCCCTGCTTTAATTTCTCAAGCCGGTACATATAATCATATATGTTCTTAATGGCTTTACCATTTATTGCAACAATAATATCTCCATCCTTCATCCCACCTTTATCAGCCGGGCGATCTTTTAACACAAAGTCGGCCTGTAATCCATTCTTTACTTGTCCTGCAAAATCAGGCATTATACCAAGCGTAACCCCTTTCCGGCGCTTCATTCGTTGCTGACTTGTCCTGGGACCGGCTTCCTGAAACATTAATGAAGAATCTCTGTTTGCCAGCTCCCATGTGAGATAATAGATATAGTCAGATATAGATTTCAGTCCTTCGAAATTAACCTGTTCAATATCATCTTCAGGTGTATGGTAATCAAGATGTGGCCCTGTTGAGAAAAAGAAAACAGGAATGTCTTTTCCATAAAAAGAAGCATGATCAGATGGACCGTATCCTTCAGGAGACTTAGCCAGGTTGAAGTTCTTACTACCGGTAATATTATCAAGAAGTCCGGCACCTGAAACAGAGGTTGCGGTGCCTCCAATTTGCAAAGACTTTTCATTACTCATCCTGCCAACCATGTCAATGTTTATCATGGCACTTATTTTTTCAATAGGAACAACAGGATTATTCACGAAATACTTTGATCCAAGTAAACCCATCTCTTCAGCACCAAACGTCATAAAAATCACACTTCTTTGCAGGGAATCGCGGTTATATGAAAGTTTCTCAGCGATTTCAAGCACTGCAGCAACCCCTGATGCATTATCATCGGCACCATTATGAACGGCAATAGTATCAGGTTTCCTGGATCCGGTATTAGGACCTCCCAAACCAAGATGGTCATGGTGTCCTCCTATAAGTATGTATTCATCTGCCAGGTCAGGATCATTTCCTTTTAATATACCAATTATATTCCGTGTTTCAGATTTATCCTGCAGAACTTCAGATAATCCCCTGATAATTATATCGGTTTCAACTACTTCCGGACTACGTTGTTCATTGAGTTTTTTCTCGAGATCTTCAATATTTCTTCCTTCTCCTTTTAAAATGTCATCTGCAACATTTCTTGTTATATGAAATACCGGAATGTCAACAGGGGCTTTTTGTGTCTCAAGATCAACAAGTTTGTCTTTCTGATCAAATTTGGGTCCGGATACAAATAATACACCGGCTGCACCATGATCACCTGCCAGCATTACTTTATCCCTGTCTCCGCTGTAAGGGATAAAAGGACTGGTAAGACTGTCAATTTCAGGATCTCCCCGAAGAATGATCACCCATTTGTCAGTAACATTAACAGGTGAGTAATCGTTCCATTTCAGATTTTCATCGTCAATCTCAAAGCCATATCCTATAAAAGCAACTTTTGCTTTGACAATTGCATTCCCGGAAAAAGAAAATGGAGCAAAATCTTTATATAGTTCTAAAGTATTATCACTGTATTTAAGTGAGTTATTCTCCCCGGCTTTTATATTGGTAACTATCTCAAAGTATTGCTGTCCCTCTTTAGCCATCATTATAACTCCCATCTCCCTGAATTTTTCCACAAGGTAATCTGCCAAAATACTGTCTTCAGATGTTCCTGGATATCGGCCTTTAAGTGAATCAGAAGCCAGAAACCCGATGGTCTCTTGTAGTTCCTCCACGGTTATTTCAGGTTGGTCAATATGGTAACTGGTACAACCAGAGTACAGTAAAGAACAGATTAATAGCATTATAAGTAAATACCGATAGGTTTTCATAATATAAAGATTATTTGATTTATAAAATTATTTGCAAATATAGCAGATTTATAAATAAAGAAGTGCCTGGAGTGCCTGGAGTGCCTGAAGTTAAAAGTGCCTATTGCTAACTGCCTATTGCCAAATGCCAACTGGTCAGATGTCCTTAAGCAAAATCTTCATTAATTGTCTTGCGGCTTCTTTTCCTCTTTTATTAATAATATCCCGTGGTGTATTATCGCCAACTTCATATATGATAGATTCTGCTTTTATTTCATTGAAGAACCAGTTTCTTGATGTTTGTGAGGTTATCCCTGTGGGTTCAGGTTTAAAAGAATTTTCCGGAAATAACTGATTTATTGAATTTACCCATTTTAATGCAATATTTTCTTTATCAGGATTAATATTTTTCTTTAAATAATAAAAAATATCTTCCTGTGTTGAGTGAAAATCAATCCCGAAACAAACTATTGCATTTTGTTTCCCGATTTTTTCAAGTATATACTTCCTGAAAGCAAATGTTTCAGGTTGATAGAAATGTCGCCAGTCACGGTTCAGATCAATACCTCCGGCATTATGCCGCCAAAAACCGTTATCAACACCATCAGGGTTCATCATAGGTACAACAATTGTCTCAAACTTTTTCCTGAACTTTCTGGCGAGACGAGTGTTTTCAGAAATAGATTCAACAAAAGCTGTCATTTCCTTATACCCTGTTATCTCGGGTGGATGTTGCCTGCTTAGAATTACAAGCAGGTTCTTCCCATCTGATTCGGAAATGGATAATCCCAAAAGCGGTTTTTTCAATGTGCTGTAACCAATTGTATGTTTGCTTATAAATTGTTTTTCACTCAATTTGTCTATCCATCTTTTACATTCATCAGAAGTAATATTTTCCTGAGCAGATATGCTGATAGTATCATTATCTAAATGGACTCTGAACAGGGCAGAGGTATCGCCGTGTTCAGAAAAATAATTAGAGGAATCAACAGGGATCCAATGTTTATTGTCACTGCTTAGCTTAGGGTAATATCTGTGTTGACCGTGTTTATAACAGAGTTTAAGATATATGGTTTGGCTGGTTTCTGACCACATACGAAAAGCATACCATGGACTCATATTTACAGGATGATTTTCAGGAAGGATTTGTGCCTGTAATGTACTGTCATTGATCATGATCATGTCGTTCAGCCTGGCACCGGGAAACATATTATCTGCACAAATACCTTTCTCAGGGAACCGGAATATTTGTTTTACCTGGTATTCAATCGGTTTTGACCTGGTGTCAACCAAATCAGAAGAGTCAGTGACGTCAGGCCATGGAATATTAACCGGTTGACTATAAGAGACCAGAAAACAAAAATTTAAAAAGAAAATAGTTATTACTTTAGTGAAATTCATTTTTTAAGTATTAAGAGTGAATAATGTTTTATATTTTTGAGTTTA
>JAUWPX010000206.1 GCA_030611395.1 Bacteroidota bacterium
ATAACTAAACTAACTAAAGAAATGTACAGGCTGGTGGTTGATGTGTACGATCCCAGCATAAAAAAAACCTGATAGCTTTATGTAATCAGGTCTTTATCTGGTGTTATACAAAGTTATTCCTGCTCATCAGGTAGAAATTCCCACACTTTACATTTAACTTTGAAATTTACGCCATTGTGAGCCCGGTGCATATCATCAGAGAAGAACCATATCCAGCCCTCTTTAATCTCTTCGCTTTCTCTTAAGTCTGTTACATCTTCCCCTAAATCCAACCCTCCACTATAAGACAAATACCCTCCAGCACTTAAATAATACGATCCATCATTCCCACCTGCTTGAATCTGATTTGTAAATTCAGATGATAAATTCCAATAGTGAGTAATCCTGCTATAACTACCATCAGGATATTTGATATAATCCCCTACTCTTGGGATATTCTGCCCTAATTCTCTTGGTAAACTGCTATGAGAATTAAATTTCTCCACCCTATCATTTAAGATAGCCTGGTTTCTTTGTTCTGTTCGTGTTAATGTGTCTGTTGTCATAGTGTTTCCTTTCTTTTTATGGTGTTAATATTATTTATGATAATTTTCCTTCGTCAGCAAAACTGTAATGTTTGTCACCTGCAATAATAACATGATCTAACAATGTAATATCCATCATTATACAGGCTTCACGTATTTTGTTTGTTATTTTTATATCTGCCTCACTTGGTTGGATGTTATCGGACGTGTGATTGTGACACAATATGATAGCACTGGCAAATATATTTAGTGCCTCCCTTAGAATCAATCTAACATCTACAAGTGTACCGCCAATAACGCCCTTAGTATGCCTGACCTTTTTCATCACTCTGTTGTTTCTGCTTAGGTATAATATCCAGAACTCCTCGTGATTCAAATGCCCAATTATTGGCTGCATTATCACAGCAACTGATAATGAGCCGTTAATTTTTGGTTTATATTCTACTTCCTGTATTTTAGCCCTTCGCGATATTTCCTGACTTACCAGAATTTTAACGCTCTGTTGTTTTGTCAAACCCTTACTTTGTAGATCATAAGAGCCCTGCCTTTCTAATACCCTGTAACTATAATCACAATCAGCTAAAATCGTTTTTGCTTGCTGCAGGGTATGTCCTTCAGGTTTGTTCGTAGCAATCAATATACTTAACAATTCCGCATCTGTTAGGTAACCCATGCCTTTGTCAAGTAGTTTGTCTGTTAGTGTTTCTGTATTTTTCATGATTACTACTTGTTTGAATGATACTTAATAATATAACCCATTAATGCCTTTTGAAAGTGGGGTGTCATTTCCTGAACCCAATAAACCACAACTGAAACAGACATATGTAACGAGTTTTCGATTGATTGAATGCCCTTTAATTTACTCATTAAGTGGTCTGTCATGTGGTCATTCCATGGCGTGTTAGATCGAAGGTGATCTACATTAATCCAGTATAAAAAATGCTGGTAAGCACTAAATATACTAAATTGTTCGTCTGTAATTTCCTGTGTGTCTGTCTTTTGTGCCATAATTGTGTGTTTTTAATTGGTGAATGTCAGATCAAATGTATTATATATATTAATACAAAACAAATTATTTGTAACTTTTTTTACAAAATATTTGTTTTATTCATTTATTTGTTTTAATATTGTACTGTCTAATAATTAATACATACATGTTATGAAAACACAAACAACTCGCATTCAGTTATTTATAATGAAAGCAATGTCTATTGCTTTGATTATAACATTGACAATCGTACTTAGTGTTCTTTTTGGTTGATGTTAATAAAAGGGGTCGGGGCAGTTGTCCTGATTCCTTTTTGTTTAAATTTACCATAACAAAAAACTTAGATCAAATGGCAAAGCAAAAAACAGACCCCATAAAACAATATTTCGACAAAGTAAGAGATGAGCTCGATCGTGCAAAGTCAATAGGAGAACTTATTGTAATAATCTCAAAAATGCCTGTCTTGCCAAGAAATTTGCCTCACACGAATTTGTTCCAACATATATTTAAAACTGAATATGATAATGATCTCGAAAAATGCAGGGAACATGCAATAAATGTAGTTAACGGAATGTAATATAAAATGTATAACTAAAACACCGAAACCATGACAAATGCACAGTTAAAACAAAAAGTACAAAAAATGTTCGATGAAATTAACATACAAAAATGTGTTGATAAAATCATTGATTCAGGATGTGTTGATATTAATAGCTGGGATGATGATTTTCGCTTACCTAAAATAGTGCTATCAGTATCATTAAAAGAGCTAGCATTCCAATATGAACCAGTAGATAAGTCAGACAAGAACGAAGAATCAAATATCAGATAATTTATCTAAATACCAATATTCACCACACACAAACACTTAAAAAAACATGGCACTAACAGTTCACATTCACAAGTACTCACCAGTATCCATTGTGGTATTGGGTAGTACCAAACCCATCAAAGAAAGCCTAAAAGGTATTGGTGGGCTCGTTCAATCTACGTCTAACCCACCCCAAAACTCAACTCAGAGTGCCTGGCTGGGTGTTTAGCTCCAAAAGAGAGCAATTAATCAGGAAAGTATGCCAGGCAGGTGTAAAGGATAAGATCATTAATATGGTTGAATCTCACATGCCTGTAAAATAATATTTACGAAACCAATAATATTTAAAATCATGGAAACAACACCGAAAGAAGAACAAAACTGGAATCATTTTATCCTGCATCTTGATAAAGGACTTGTCAGTGAAATTCTTGGCCCCTATATCCTGAAAGAAAGAAACAAGAAAACGAAAGAGCTTGAATCCAAATGTGAAGGGACATATCTCTCTTTTATAACCTTATCCATACAAGGACAAATACAAACCCTGCAGGCAGATGAAATTTGCTGGGGGGCTAAAGAACTTCAACCTAAATCATGGGAGGTAACTCTTAAAGGTTTTGACGGAGCCACGGATGAAACTGATGATCTTGTTAAGTGGTATCTTGCGGACACTTCAGGACAAGTAAAAGATGATTTAAAAGCAAAAGGATTGAAGTATTTGTTAATTGAAGAACTGCCGGAAGGACATACTGACGGTATTTATGATGTAAAATTGTAAAACCTTAAAACTATGTGTAAAAAAATGATGTATTCAGATTATTATGAGCAGACTTTCACCCGGGACCAGGTAGGAATAGCTTTAGACCTTTATATTCAATGGTGTGAAGAAAATGATATTACACCTGAAGTAGATAATGTTAATGATGTTTCAAGCACAAGTGTCCTGGATCATGTGTTATACCATGCAGAATTTCAGGGATACGTAATCAATTAAGAGTAAAGCCATGCCTTATCAGAACAAATTATTTACAACAGAACAAATGTCGGGATCGGGTCAACTCAATTTGATTGACCTGATTGAACGAACGCAGGAATTCACTACTAAAACCAAACAAAATGGAACTAAAAAAAGCAAACGATCTAAAAGAAATCTTAAACCGTAAAAAAACATTTGATGTTCGCAAGGTCAAGGGATTATTACCTAAGAAAGATTGGAATTTAATTGTTTATGAAATCAATCAGAAAGGGGAAAAAAAGCTCGTACTTTTGCATATTGAATTCATGCAATCATTTAAAGTAATCGTTGAATGTGGATTATTTATTGAAGCCAGTGAAAACATCCCTCATTATACATTATTCTAATGAGAACTAAAACAAAAGAAATGATTTGGGGAGATCTGTTAGCCGGTGCCGGTGGAGTTACCACCGGTGCACTGGCTGTTAAAGGTATATTGGTTGCCTGGGCATTGAATCACTCTAAGGAAGCCATATTCACCCATCAGGTTAATCAC
>JAUWPX010000272.1 GCA_030611395.1 Bacteroidota bacterium
ATATCTTCTTTACCCAGGGAAGGTCCAATAATTGCTTACTGTATAATATTTGCCGGGTCGTGCAACTTTCCTTATTTAAGTATATTTGCAAGGTCATTAGCTTCCTCAATAGTAAAGTCACCGGTAATTTCGGAACTACCACCTTTAATTTCATTTGAAACCCTGGGTGCTGAACGCACATAACCGTCAAGAACAATTGCAATGCACCTGCCAACATTCTCCCTGGTCATCCTTGCCCATATTTTTGCACCTTCTGCATTCATTGACATATTAACCTCTACAGCTGACGAGTATTGACTTTGTGCTGTTCTGGCAGTAGTGACTACATCACCATTCAGAGGAGCTTTACCATCACGGGTGGTAACCTTAATACCACGAAGTTCATACAGGGTTTGTGTATCATCATATTTATAAGGCTTAACAGACCAAAAGAATAATAAATCCCTTGGGAAACCTGATCGTATCTGCTTCATACTAAGAAACTCATTTACTTTGGCTGTATCCCTGTAATGAGAATAACCGATAACACAACCCGGAACAAGTTGTCCGTTAATTATATGCGGATAAAGCACTGCAAATAATGGATTCTCCAGATTAAATTGTTCAATATTTTCGGGGCCCCCGGTTTCAGCCATTGTATCAGCCTCAATCATATCAAGCAAAGATTCCTCAACAGCAGAATCCTGGAGGGCAACAGATTCAGATTCAATTTTGATTTCGGAATCTTCGGATTTCCCAGCATCTTCTTCCGGCATAATATCTTCCTGAATTTCCCGCAGGATATTATTTGCTTCTATCAGGTAAGGATATACTTCAGAATTTTCATAAGTTTCCCAAAATTCAAGTTGAGCAGTACTCTGAAGCAAATTTCGAACTCTTTCGGGATCTTTTACCCCTGGTAGTTCAACCATAATCCGCCCTTGTGTTTCGAGCATTGTAATATTTGGCTGAGCAACACCAAACCGGTCAATTCTGCTCCTCAGAATATTGAATGAGTTATCAATTGCACCCTGAGTTTCATCCTTCAATACTTTTAAGACTTCCTGGTTAGTGGAATTAAAATCAACTTTCTCTTTCAGGCTAAGTGTTCCAAAAATTGCAGCTAATCTTGCATTCGGATCTATTTCCTGAAAAGCATTTCCAAAAAGAGTAATAAAATCCTCCTGACTGTCTTTCTGATAATCCTGGGCTAATTGTATGGCTCTGACAAAAGCTGTATCTTTACTATTATTTGACAAAGCTTTAATAACATCAACCACAGAAATTTCAAGAATTACATTCATTCCTCCTTTCAGGTCAAGACCCAGATTTAACTCTTTCTCCTGAACCTCTTTAAAGGTATTCCCAAGAAAACTCCACTCGTCCTTATTCAGTCCCGCTATCGAATCAAGATAATCAGTTTCTTTCCCTAAGTCACCCTGAGCATATTCTAAAGCATGTTGTTTTACGAAATAACTTCTTACAGTAAACGAAAGCTGGTAAATTGTGACAAATGCCAGCGCCATGGCAAATAATATAATTACTCCTCTGTTACGCATATCAATTATTTTTATTCCTGTTTAATATTAATTTATCGTTTTTTGAAAGTTTCGCAAAGATACTAAAAAAAATGCCCCGGCGGGGCATTTTTTTATTCATAGAAAATTAAATACGCTCTATCAATTAAAACATGTTCATATTATCCAGGACACCCATAACATTTTTAACAGCGTTAGAAGAAGTCGTTAAAAGCTCCATCTCTTCATCGTTAAGGTTAACCTTAATTATTTCTTCGATACCTTCTTTCCCAAGTTTTACCGGCACTCCGAGGAAAACATCTTTCATTCCGTATTCACCTTTCAACTCAACGCAAACAGGAAGAATTCTATGCTGATCGCGTACAATAGATTCCACCATTTGTGCAACTGCGGCTCCCGGTGCATACCATGCTGAAGTTCCCATAAGTTTTACAATCTCTCCGCCACCACCACGGGTTCTTTGCACAATTGCATCAATCTTCTCTTTATCAAGAAACTGTGAAAGAGGAATTCCACTAACAGTTGTATAATTTGGCAATGGCACCATTGTATCGCCGTGTCCGCCAAGGATTAATGTCTGGATATCACGTGTTGAGACATCTAATTCCGCAGCAATAAATGCTTTAAATCTTGATGTATCGAGAATTCCTGCCATACCAAAAACCTGATTCCTGTTTTTCTTTGAAACCAGACTGGCAGTATATGTCATAACATCCAGCGGATTAGCTACTACAATAATAATAGCATCCGGGGAATGACTGATAGCTTTCTCCGTAACATCTTTAACAATTTTTGCATTAGTCCCTATCAAATCGTCTCTTGACATTCCGGGTTTCCGGGGAACTCCTGAAGTGATAATAACAATATCAGAATTTTTAGTTTTGGAATAATCGTTAGTTACACCAATTACACGGGTATCGCTTCCGTCAACCGGGGCTGTTTCCCACATATCCAAAGCTTTGCCTTCAGCAATACCTTCGATAATGTCAACCAGAATAATTTCGTTTGCCAGCTCTTTCCGAGCCATTACATCAGCACAAGTTGCACCAACATTGCCTGCGCCTACTACAGTAATTTTCATAATAATAAATATTTTATAGGTTAGTATTTAAAGCTATTACTAATACCACAATATACTAATTAATACCCAAATTAAAATATGTTTCTCAGCTTGTTTTTTAAAAGTAATCACCGGAGGTGTTACCTGGGGTCTGCCCGCCCGCCTGCCTGAACTGCCGAACGGCAGGCAGGGATGACTCCGGTCGCCCGCCTGTCCCAGTCGGGCAGGGACGGGCCGACTGATTATTAATCAATCAGTTTTGCAAAATCAGTTGACACCGGAAGATCATTTTCAAAATCGTATAGAGTAAGGCGTCTGACTGTATAAAAATATGTCCAGTAATTCCGCAATGCAGAAAGATATTCTCTTTTTGCTACATCTTTTTCCGTATCAGCAACATTCAGATCAAGAACATCAATCTTGCCTATAAGGAATCGTTGCTTGGAAACCTCATAGCGTTTCCGGGCAATAGTATCAGCTTTAGCAGCTGAAAAAAGCTGATCATCCTGCAGGTTAAACTGAGCAACATTAAGGAAGATATTTTGTTCGAAATCAACTCTTGCTTGTTGAACAGTTGTTTTAACAACTTCCTGGCTCGATTGCGCCATCTTGTA
>JAUWPX010000197.1 GCA_030611395.1 Bacteroidota bacterium
TGAACAGCTTGAAAGAGCAGCTAATATGTTAAAGGCAATTGCACATCCTATAAGAATAGCAATTCTAAATTATCTGGATGACGGAAAGCAACTTAATGTCACAGAAATTCATGAACTGCTTAATATTGAGCAATCTACAACTTCTCATCATCTTGGTATTCTGAAAGATAAAGGAGTTTTATCATCGCGGCGTATAGGAAAAAATTCATATTATTTTCTGAAACATGATATTCTTTCAAATATTGTAGAATGTGTAAGTAAGTGTTCCGGGTAAAAAAAAAATTATGGCTATAGTACGTGTTACAAAAGAATTCCATTTTGAAATGGCCCATGCCTTGTGGAATTATGACGGGCCATGTAGAAATATTCATGGACATTCATATAAATTACTGGTAACCGTGAAGGGGGAACCGTTAAATGACCCGGGTAAACCTAAACATGGAATGATAATTGACTTTGGTGATCTGAAAAAAATAGTAAAAAACACAATTATAAAAAGATTTGATCATACAGTTGTTATTAATAAGCAGGCTCCACATGAAATGTTAGAAAAAATGGGACAAATGTTTGAAAAATATGAGGGAATGGATTTCCAACCAACCTGTGAGAAGCTTGTTACGTATTTCGCCGAAAAAATTAAAGAGAAATTACCCAAAAACACAAAACTTCAGCGACTTAAATTGTATGAAACAACAACTTCATTTGCAGAATGGTATGAGGAGGATAATAAATAGAGCAAAAAACAATGACTGGTAATAAAAAGCTTTTCCTGCTTGATGCTTACGCATTGATATACAGAGCATATTACGCATTTATTCATAATCCTGTGATAACATCAAAAGGATTAAATACTTCTGCAATTTATGGGTTTATTAACACCTTGAATGATATAATTAATAACCAGACCCCATCACATATCGCGGTGGTTTTTGATCCTCCTTCTCCTACCTTCAGGCACAAAATGTATAAAGAATACAAAGCCAACAGGGAAGCGACTCCTGAAGATATAAAGAAATCTGTTCCGTATATAAAAAAGATAATTACAGCATACAATATACCAATTTTGGAAGTGGAGGGATATGAAGCAGATGATACTATCGGAACTATTGCAAAAAAAGCAGAAAGGCAGGGGTTTAAGGTTTATATGATGACTCCGGATAAGGATTTTGCACAGCTTGTTTCAGAGAATATATTTATGTATAAACCCGCGAGAGGCGGAGAAAAACCGGTTATTTGGGATGTGGAAAAAATATGTGAAAAATTCAATATTGAACATCCTGAACAGGTAATTGATGTGCTTGCTTTATGGGGTGATGCTTCTGATAATATTCCCGGAGCTCCTGGTATTGGAGAAAAAACTTCGAAAAAACTCATATCAAAATACGGGGGAATTGAGGAAGTATATAGACATATTGACCAGTTTAAAGGAAAACAAAAGGAAAATCTGATTGAATATCGTGAACAAATCGAATTGGCACGTAGATTAGTTACAATAGCATTGGATGTTCCTGTTGATTTCGATGAAGAAGAAATGAAATTAAAAGATCCGGACAAAGAAAAACTCCAGGAGATATTTCAGGAATTAGAATTCAAGAGTTTCCTTTTCCGGTTGAACAAGGGGATTGAAATACCAACGAAAAAAACAGAAATAGCGGCACAGGGATTATTGTTTTCCAGTATTGATACAGGAATAGAGAAAAAAGATAATCACAGGAAAAACATTAAAACAACCCCACATAATTATATTTTAGTTGATACAACTGAAAAACAAGAAACACTTATAAGCATACTAAATAAACAAAACCGGTTTTGTTTTGATACCGAAACAACAGGATTGAATACTTTTAAAGATGAACTGGTTGGTATTTCTTTCTGTTGTGAGAGTCATGAAGCATACTGGCTCCCTGTTGATGAGGATAAGAAGAAATCTGAAATAGTACTTGAGAAATTCAGGCAGTTATTTGAAAATGAAAAGATTGGTAAAATTGGTCAGAATCTGAAATTTGATATAAAAGTTTTACGGAAAAGGGGAATCTTTGTGAAGGGTGTTTTATTTGATACAATGATTGCACATTATCTTATTAAACCTGAAGGAAAACACGGTCTGAACGACTTGGCAGAGGACTATCTGAATTATACTCCTGTTAAAATTGAAGAATTGATAGGGGTAAAAGGGCAAAATCAGGTAAATATGCGATTTGTACCAACGGAAAAGATTAAAGAATATGCAGCAGAAGATGCAGATCTGACATGGCAGATAATGGAGATTCTTGAAAAAGAGCTTAGGGAGAAACATCTTGAAACACTTGCCGGAAAAATTGAAATGCCATTGATATATGTATTATGTGACATGGAAATGAAAGGATTTAAGGTAAATGTTGATGTGTTAAAAAAATACTCGGTAATATTAAAAGCTGAATTGCTGGATATTCAGACCAGGATCTATAAACTTGCTGAAACAGAATTCAATATTTCCTCACCGAAACAACTGGGCGAAATATTGTTTAATAAAATGAAAATTGATTCTAAAGCAAAAAAGACAAAAACCGGACAATATTCTACAAGCGAAGATGTGCTCCAAAGACTTGTAAACAAACATGAAATTGTGTCTAAAGTATTAGAATTCAGGTCAGTTAGTAAATTACTTTCCACTTATGTTGAAAAACTTCCGGAGTTAAAAAATAGCGATACCGGAAAAATTCATTCTTCTTTCAATCAAACAATTACAGCTACCGGTCGTTTGAGCTCCAATAACCCGAATTTACAGAATATCCCGATAAGGGATAATAGAGGCAGGGAGATAAGGAAAGCTTTTGTCCCTTCGGATATGCAACATATTCTGATTTCGGCTGATTATTCGCAGATAGAACTGAGGATAATGGCACATTTGAGTGGCGACAAAAATATGATTGAAGCGTTTAATGCAGGCGAGGATATTCATGTCACAACAGCTGCAAAAATATATAGAATTTCACCAGGGGATGTTACAAATGAAATGCGAGGAAGAGCAAAAACCGCTAATTTTGGTATCATATATGGAATTTCTGCTTTTGGATTGAGCCGGAGGATGAATCTGCCACTGTCTGATGCTAAAGATTTTATTGAGGAGTATTTTAGAACTTACCCGGGGGTTAAGAAATATATGGATAAGAGCATAGAAAGAGCAAGGGAAAAGGGATATGTACAAACTATTATGGGCAGAAAAAGATATCTGCCTGATATTCTTTCACGTAATTCTGTTGTAAGAGGATTTGCAGAGAGAAATGCAATAAATGCACCTATTCAGGGATCTGCAGCTGATATTATTAAAATTGCAATGATCAATATTCACAAAAAGATAAAGGAAAAACAATTGAAATCCGAAATGATATTACAGGTTCATGACGAACTGGTTTTTGATGTACAGGAAAAAGAAATTGATGTAATTAGTGATATTGTGGTTAGTGAAATGCAGAATGCCGTTAAGCTGGATGTGCCTCTTACAGTTGACTGGGGTACAGGGAGGAACTGGCTTGAAGCACACTAAGGAAGAAGCGAGAGAGAGATTGGGCGAAAAGGCGACTGTGGACTAAATTTTATTGATCAGATGGATTGAGAATGGCAATGTATTTGTTTTTATTTTCAAGTAGTTCACGTGCTTTTTCTATCTGTATATCATAAGGCAGTGAAGACTGTATCATACCGGAACGGTAGTAATAACGGTCAACAATAGATTCTTCAAGAAGGATTTTAATCTCCTTACTAAAAGCATTCATGTCCTGTTCAAGATCGCGGGAAAGTTTTTTTGAAAGTGCTGTGAATTCGTTCTCGGAAAATTGGTAATACTTTTCATTTTTTGCAGTTTTTACCAATGCACGCAATGCCTGATCAGTTTTAGTCTCATAATTAAAGTTTTGTTCTTTAACAAAAGCGATAAAATCAAGATAAACAGAATCAGTAAGCTCAAAAACA
>JAUWPX010000211.1 GCA_030611395.1 Bacteroidota bacterium
AGGAAATACCAGATCGTTGGTGGAAAGCTTTTCAGAAACAAGGATAACTTCCGTTTATCAAAAAAAACAATCTTTTATCATCCAAAATTCAATATTTGCCAAAATTATTCTCTTAGTGCTCAATTACTCTTTTTTCAATTACCCCGACGTATCATTGACCATCAGAGATTAACACAGTAAGCTACAGGAATTATCTTTATCAACAATTTTCATAAAAAGATCAATTTTATGTTATTTTTACAACCTTTTTTAGTTTTTATCAGTATAACATCAATAATTGAAACAGATTAACATAATTATTGTTCTTCAGATAATGTAAATTTGATTGAAAATAGTATTTTTACTAAACAAAGAGAAAGACTTCTTAACAATTAATTGCCAAAAGGGAAGAAAGTTTTGACAAAAAGAGTCAATATTATCACACTTTTATCATTTATCTCTCTGATTTGCCTGGGACAACAGGATCCACAAATCAGCCAGATAATGTTTAACCAGATGTCTATCAACCCGGGATATGCAGGAAGCAATGATATGGTATGTTTTGCTGCTCTGAGCCGCCAATCCTGGGTAGGATTTGAGGGTGCCCCCAACACCACTATTTTTCATATAAATGCCCCTTTTAACTTTTTTGGGATCAATAGTGGAGCCGGATTATCAATTATGAACGACAAGGCCGGGTTTAACGATAATATGAGCATTAATTTCTCTTATGCTTACAAAATTGATCTTGCATCCGGCAAGCTTGGTATTGGCCTTGGCTTAGGAATGTTGAACAAAGCATTAGAACCCAACTGGATAATTCCGACAAGCGATTATCATACTCCTGCCAGTGGTGACCCGTTAATACCTGAGAATAATGAAAGTTATTTAGCTTTTGATATGGGTTTTGGAGCATATTATAAAACACGCGAGTTTTATATTGGCATTTCCTCTACTCATATAAACGAGGCGAAAATTAAATATTCTAAAGGAACGCCTTACCTGAAAAGACATTATTATGTTATTGCCGGGTACAATTTGCCAATAAATAACCCAATGATAGAAGTTATACCCTCAATTTACCTGTTTTCTGATGGAAGAATATCACAGCTTAATATAAATACTAATGTTCAATACAATAAAAAATTCTGGGGTGGCGTTACTTACAGAGCAGGAGATGCCATTATCGGATTAGTGGGAATTGAGCTTTTTAACGGTATAAGAGTTGGCTACGCTTACGATTTTGCAACTTCTGATATAAGAAAAAATAGTACCGGCAGCCATGAATTAATGATAAATTATTGTTTCAATCTTAGCATAAATAAAAGTCCAAGAAGTTATAAAAGTGTAAGATTTCTATGATTATTGAGAAAAATTAATTTACTTGCAAAATAAAACTGAAATAGGCATGAAAAAAATATTCTCTTTCTGTATTGTTCTGGCAATAATAATTGTATTAACCGGCTGTGGAGGTTCTTCTCTCAACGGCGAGTTGGTTGGAGTTGATGGCAGGAAAAAATGGTATGAACCTGAACCACATGGTATGATATTTGTTCCTCAGGGTAGTTTTAACATGGGTCCAAGCGATGAGGATGCTGCTTTTTCAATAGATGCATTCACGAAAACGGTAACTGTTGATGCTTTCTGGATGGACGATACCGAGATCACAAATAATGAGTATCGCCAGTTTGTATACTATGTCAGAGACTCAATCCTGCGCTACAAACTTGGAGATGCCGGAATTGAAGGTTTTTTTAAGGCAGATGAAAACGGAGATCCTTACGATCCGCCTGTTATCGACTGGGAAACTGAAATTGATACTGAGAATGAAGAAATTACTGACATTGTCGAAGAAATGTATTATCCTGAAAACGAAAGATTTAATAATAGGAAACAGGTAGATACACGGAAGCTTATTTATACATATTTCTGGATCGATCTTCAACAGGCTGCTAAAGAAACAAGCCGGTATAATCAGGAAACCCAGTCATATGATGGAGAAATAGTTAATCAGGCGGGAGAGATTATTACAATAGAGAATCGTTCGTCTTTTATTATGCACGATGAAGTACCATGTTATCCGGATACCCTTGTGTGGATCAGGGATTTTACCTATTCTTATAATGAACCATGGGCAAATATGTATTTCTGGCATCCCTCTTTTGATGATTATCCGGTTGTTGGTATTACATGGAAACAAGCAAGTGCTTTCAGCACCTGGAGAACAAATTATTTAAATAGTTACCTTTCGCAACAGGGTAATGCATGGGTTCAGGAATACCGTCTTCCTCTTGAAACAGAATGGGAATATGCTGCACGGGGTGGTTTAGATCATTCTATGTATCCATGGGGTGGACCATATATCAGAAATGACCTGGGTTGTTTTCTGGCTAACTTTAAAACATTACGTGGCAACTATATTGATGATGGAGCATTGGTTGCAAACAAAGTTGGTTCTTATTCAATGAATGAATTCCAACTGTATGATATGGCAGGCAACGTAGCCGAATGGACATCAAGCGCTTATGACGAATCAGCATATGTATTCACACATGATATGAATCCAAATTACCAGTATAACGCGCGGGATGATGAGCCTCCGGTTATGAAAAGAAAAGTAATACGCGGCGGTTCATGGAAGGATATTGCATATTACCTTCAGGTTAGTTCGAGGGCATATGAATACCAGGATTCTGCAAAATCATTTATAGGATTCAGGAATGTTCGTTCTTATATGGGTTATTAAATAAATATTTTTAGATTAATAATAAAATTCAACTACTATGAATTTAACTGAGTTAGTACAAAGCAGCGGCTGGAAAAATTTTATGGCAAAGCTTTATGGCATTGGCGCATCTGTTGTAATTATCGGCGCACTTTTTAAAATTCAACACTGGCCCCTGGCCGGACCGATGTTGACAGCTGGACTTCTTACAGAAGGAATCATTTTCTTCTTTTCAGCATTCGAACCACTTCATGAAGAGGTCGACTGGACTCTTATCTATCCCGAATTAGCAGGAATGGAGGATGATGAAGAACTTGAGCGACTCCCAACTTCTGTTGGCAGAGGAAGTTCTTCTGCTTTAGAAAAGTTTGATGCTCTTCTTGAGCAAGGAGAAATTACTCCTGATCTTTTTAATAAGCTTGGAAGAGGGCTTAGTAAACTTAATGATACTACAGAGAAACTATCTGACATATCTGATGCCGGGGCAGCAACAAACGATTATGTAAATAATATTAAACAAGCTGCTGCAACCGTTAACTCTTATACAGAATCATATGCTCAATCAACCGAAGAGCTGAAAGATTCTGTCACCAGGCTATCCGGGTCATACGACAAAACAGCTAACCTGATAACAGAATCAGGTAGTAATTATCAGCAATTATCAGAATCCTTCTCAACTATTGAAGGTGGTAGTAAATCATATGGTGAACAACTTGAATCTCTTAACAAAAATCTTTCTGCATTAAATGCAGTATATGAGCTTCAATTACAGGGAACCGATAGTCATCTCAAAACCTCTGATGCTCTCTATAAAAACCTTGATGATATGATGGCTGATTTACAAGATACTGTCGAAGATACTAAGAAATATCGTGAAGAAGTTTCGAAGCTCAGCGAAAACCTGTCTGCCCTGAATACAGTATATGGCAATATGTTATCTGCTATGACCGTAATGGGCAAATAGTATAATATTAGTTTTTATTTATAAACTTCATCCTTGAATTATGGCTCACGGAAAAGAATCCCCAAGACAAAAAATGATTGGTATGATGTATTTGGTGCTTACAGCTTTGC
>JAUWPX010000107.1 GCA_030611395.1 Bacteroidota bacterium
ATGCACGTAAGACAATAACGATTTGAAAAAGAAAGAACCTATCAAGGTGCTTCAGGGTTATACTATGTCTGGTCTTATTATGTTTTGGTTAATAAGAAAAGAAGTCCGTGCATACAGAGGTTATAAGTATCCTTACATTTAATTAGATTTATTGTTGCAAAAACTTATTCCTTTTTTTTATTCAGCAACAGGAGCAAGCAGCATATTACAACTATCGCATCGATATAATGGGGCAAACTTGATCTTCATAATCAACAATACCCCAATGGTCAGGTAAATAATACCACCAACCAACGTAGCAATTGCAGTGGGATCAGATGGGGTTTTAATTATGGGGAGTATTATACTTAAACAATATTTAGTTGTTGGAATTCCTGTGGTTCTTGTGGCATTGGGAATTGGATTTGATGCTTATTGTAGTACAATCTATTAGTGCAACAAAACACGCACTGTTTATAGTCAACACCTTACCCAACATATAAAATAGCCATAATCATCAACTAAATAGATGACTATGACTATCTTAAAGTGTCGTTAGAAACAGTTTTATCTTTTAAATTACTTACTTTTTATCTGCTTTTTGAGAATTACACTTAACAGGTTCACATTTCATCTCATGTGAAGCATCCTTGCACTTTGTTTCGCAGGATACTGGAACACTTATCTCTTCCTTACATTTTGTCTTATCGCATTGCATTGATGCACATTTAGCAGGATCACAAGATGAGGATGAGCAATCTTCCGAAACTTCTGATTGAGCTTTCTTAACTTCCTTATCATTATCCTGAGCATTGACAGCAAAAATGATTAAGAATATTAAAACAATTAAACTGGAGAAGCCAATGATTATTTTTTTCATATTTGTAGAAATTAAATTGTAAGAACTTATATCAAAAGTAAAAGTAGCAGAAACAAATTCTTTTATAGTTATAATGAGGTTAATTCATGTTAAGGCGAAGTTAAATTTGCGCAGTAAATAAGAAATATGCTTATTTTTGAAGTTATGAAAAGATCAAAATTCCAATTACTGCTTCTTATACTCACCCTTACATCTCTTGTTGCGCTTGTTGGGATACAACTAACATGGATCCTAAAAGCGGCAAGAATGCAGGAAGCTCAGTTTAATCACAGTGTTGGGATGGCCATGAATAGAATTATTGAGAACCTTGCCCGCGATAAAGCAATCTGTAAGGAGGTCGATAATTGTCTCAGAGAGGGGAGCTCCGGTTCATGTTATCTTCTTATGAAGAATAGAGAGGAATGGGCAAATATCAAATCAATAGTCAAAAACGACCTTAATTATTATGGAATAGATCTTGATTTTGAATTTGATATTATTGACATAAATCATGAAGCAACTTTCTTCCCAAATAGGGGAATTTATCTTAGTGATAATCTGGAAAAGGTCCTGGAACAATCAGGATTCAAATTAAGTATCAGATTTCCTGAAAAGCGTGATTTCATAATTGCCCAGATAGGAAATATTTTTATTTTTTCAATTGTTTTGTTGTTTATTATAACTCTTTCTTTTATAATGATTTTCAGATATTACAGGAAAGAGAAGCAGCTTACGGAAAATATTGGTGATTTCATAAATAATATGACCCATGAATTTAAGACACCCCTGACAAATATTTCTTTGGCGAATAGGATGATCTCAAAAAATGAAAACATAGTGAAAGACGAAAAACTATTTTTCTACTCAAATGTCATAAGATCTGAGCACAATAAACTTAAGGAAAGAGTTGAGAAGCTCCTTAAAACTTCTTTTTCAGAAATTGACAGACCTTTTAATAAAGAACCTATTGATGCTGCTACTGTTGCGGAAAACATTATTGATACTTTCAATGTTCAGGTAAACCAAAAGGGAGGCTCAATTACTTTAACAAAAACGGGAAATAATTTTAATATATATGGTAATCTTGACCTTTTTCATATTGCAATGGGGAATATTGTTGATAATGCTATAAAGTATTGCCGGAAAGTACCTGAAATATTAATCATCCTAAGATCATCGGAAAGTTTTTTATTCATTGATATAGAGGATAATGGACCTGGTATTCCTAAGGAATATCAGGATTTGATATTTGATAAATATTTCCGGATCCCGACTGGTGATGTGCACGACAATAATGGTTTTGGACTTGGTTTATACCAGGTAAAAAATATAATAGTAAAAATGGAAGGAAAAATTAAGGTAACAAATTTAAAAGGGAAAGGACTCAGGCTTTCAATTGAACTTCCACTGGCAATTAACAAATGACCATAGAAGAACAAAATATAAAGATTCTGTTAATTGAGGATGATGTGAATCTTGGATTCCTGCTTGTTGATTTTCTGGAAGCAAATGGTTTTGAAGTAAAGCTTTACAGGGATGGACTATCAGCATTAAAGGGATTTCAAGCTTTTCATTTTGATTTTTGTATTATAGATATTATGTTACCGGAAATGGATGGTTTTACTCTGGGAGAGAAGATAAAAGAGATAAATAGTGACATTCCGATGATAATTCTTTCCGCAAGATCTATGAAAGAAGACAAGATAAAAGGATTTTGTATAGGTGTTGATGATTATATTACAAAACCATTTGACGAAGAAGAGCTGCTCTATCGTATCAGGGCTATTCTAAACAGAACAAACAATCTTAAGATCAATGTTGAAAACTCTTCTAATATAGAAATCGGTAAATACCTTTTTGATCCGGTTACTCAATTGTTAACATTCGATAATATTTCACAAAGAATAACTGTTAAAGAAAGCAGGATTCTACGAAAGTTAGCCCATGCTAAGAATAATCTCGTTACCAGGGAGGAAATAATGATTGAGGTTTGGGGTGAATCGGATTATTACACCGGAAGGAGCCTTGATGTTTTTATTTCAAAAATCCGTCATTTTCTAAAAAATGATCCGGCCATTAAAATAACCACCATTCCAACAGTTGGCTATATTCTTGAAGATTTGGCATAACAGAATAAATATTATTAGTTGACAGGAACTTAATTTGAGTTAATTATTTCAGGTTATTAATGCATATCTCACTATTTTAATATATTTTTATTACTATATAAATTATTATCCACTTAATACATTTATCATGAAAAAGGGAATTAAAATTTTCACCGTGACAGGATTATTACTTATCCTTCCCGGATTAAACTCTGCTTTCGGACAGGATTGGCCTCAATGGCGGGGGGCCGACCGAGACAGTAAGGTAGTTGGATTTAAAGCACCTGAAACCTGGCCTGAGGAACTGACTCAGCAGTGGAAGATCAATGTTGGATTTAGTGATGCAACACCGGTATTGGTGAAAGGTAAGTTATATATTTTTACACGGCTGGCAGGGAATGAAGTTCTTCAGTGTCTTGAAGCATCAACCGGTAAGATAATATGGAAGGATAGCTATCCGGCAGATGATGTAACCGGGCCTGCTGCCAGGCATCCCGGGCCCAGAAGTACCCCAACCGTTATCAACGGAAAGATAATTATAATCGGTGCTACAGGGATAATTTCATGCCTCGATGCTGAATCAGGAAAACTGCTCTGGCGTTACAGTGATTATGCAAATATGGTACCTGCCTATTTTACAGGGATGTCTCCTGTTGTTATTGATAACAGGTGTTTTGCTCACCTGGGAAGCGCAGAAAACTCTGCTATAATTGCATTTGATCTGACCTCTGGCAAAATCGTATGGAAATACGAAGGTGATGGACCTGCTTATTCATCGCCTGATATAATGGCTTTTGATAATATTAAACAGGTTGTAATGTTTACCGATAAAACATTACTGGGGCTATCTGCCGACGATGGTAAGGTGCTATGGAAAATCCCTGCCCCGGTGGAAAGACGATTTTATAATTCCTCCAGCCCTCTAATTGATGGTCATAAGATCTTTTACACCGGACAGGGCCTCGGATCCAGGGCAGTAAATATCACGAAAAAGGGGAATGACTATTCTGTTGGTGAAGTATGGGAAAATCCTGCTATCGGAACAACCTACAATACACCTGTATTAAGGGATGGATTCCTCTATGGACTTTCCAACAGAGGCTATCTGTACTGCCTGAATGCATCCAATGGTGAAAAAGCCTGGGCCGATACAACCAGGCACAAGGATTTCGGATCAGTAATTGATGCAGGCTCTGTTATGCTGGCTCTCTCAAGTACCTCAAACCTGGTTGTGTATAAGCCCGAAACTGATGCCTACAGGCAAATAGCATTGATCAGGGTTGCTGAAACCCCAATATATGCACATCCTTTAGTATCAGGGAATAAAATATATATCAAGGATGAGGAATCTTTGATTTTGTATACCATAGAGTAAATGACCTTATTGATACGGGCACTATTAATAAATTAGGAAACATAGATAAGTTTGTCAGATCAGGACTATTGACAAACAAAGAGTAATAAAAGTTTTAGGTAATGTTTTATTTTTTTTTTTAAAAGTTAAGTGCGTAGAAATGCCAAACTATTCATACGCTACCTTTGTATGCTATACTAAGAGACATACTACATATATTCCTATAAAGAAATTTAAGAAATGTTAAGTAGCGAATCAGGATTAGTATTGACAATTTCAGGTAAGGAAATACTGGCCGATCGCCCAGTGCCTATTATTTCGAATATTGATGTAGTCCCTTATAAACGCCTAATGGATCCGGAAATTGCTATTGATGCACTTGTTGATGGATATTATGTTTTAATTACGGATTTCTATAGCAGCGGTCTTACAATATTGAGAGAGCTAAAGAAATATCTTAAAAACATTCACTCCGATCAATCATTTCAGGGACAGCGCGATTTCCGTTCAGTATTTCGCGAACTTTCGCATCGAATATTGTTATTAGTAAACAACAATAAATTAACAGTAAGAAAAGCACCGGTAATTGGCTGGTTCAAAACACTATACCCCGAATTAAATGAGTTTTTATTGCCATTTCCTCAAGTCCAGGGCTTAAACAGTTCATGGCAATGGTACGAAAAGGGTATTTCTATTCCCGTTTTAGACAGGAGAATACATCCCTTTTTCGGAACCTACTTTCCGACCCGATTCGAACACTTGAAACTTTTCGATAACTGGTTAAAACAATACAAGGGAGAAAAAAAATCAGCTATAGATATTGGAACAGGCTGTGGAGTGCTCTCTTTTCAAATGTTGAAACATGGTTTTGGAAAAGTTTATGGAACGGATTCTAATCCAAATGCAATTATTGGCTTAAACGAAGATCTGAATGAAAATAAGCTGTATTCGAAAATAGATCTACTACATGGCGATTTGTTTGCCAATTGCAATTTAAAAACGGAATTAATTGTATTTAACCCACCCTGGCTTCCTGCTTCTTATAATTTAGAGGGGCTGGATAAAGCCATATATTACGATGACAATCTGTTTCCCCGCTTTTTCGCTGAAGCAAAAAAACACCTTAAAGCCGAAGGGAAAGTGGTTCTTTTGTTTTCGAATGTGGCACAAATAACTAAAGTTTGTGAGTGTCATCCTATCGAAGAAGAATTATCTGGCGGAGGACGATTCCAAAAGGAATTATTTATACAAAAGAAGGTTAGCCCGGCTTCTAGAAACACACGAAGAAACCAAAACTGGCGTGCTTCTGAAATGGTAGAATTATGGGTATTGAAAATACGTGATTCCAAATAGTCTATTCAAAATCTGAAATATTAAACAAAGATCGTACCTTAGCCTAAAAGAAAACTTTTTATGCATCAGGGATTTAAAAAGGACCTTCAATTCTATAAGTTCAGCTTGTACGGTTTCCTGAAGAACTTACGCTTCTTTGAGCCATTTCTCTACCTGTTCTTTCTTGAGCAAGGTCTGAATTTCCTGCAGATCGGTACATTAATCACAATAAGGGAAATATCACGGAATGTACTTGAGATACCTGCCGGTGTCCTTGCCGACTCTCTTGGCAGAAGGAGGAT
>JAUWPX010000154.1 GCA_030611395.1 Bacteroidota bacterium
GCAAAAGATTTGGGTCCCGGAGGGATTGCTCATGAATGTAAACATCTGGTCAATTTTATTTTTATAAAACTCGGAATGGCTTTAGATTTAGAGAATGATGAGCATGAGTGTTATCTATTGGATTGGTTAGTCACTCAAGTTATTTCAATAATTAAAATCTAAGTAATATGAAAACAATTTGTGTATATCATTCTCGGGATATCGAACCTATTAAGAGGTGTTCCACATGTGATATATTCAAAGTACATTCATTATTTTCAAATAATAAATCAACGAAGGATGGTAAGCATAATCAATGTAAGAGCTGTAATAAACAACAATCCGAGAAATATCGCAAGAACAATCATAGCAAAATAAAAGCTCACAATAAAGTGAAATATTACGAAGATGTTGAAAAATCAAGAAAAGAAAGCAGGGAACAATATAAAAAACATAAAAAAAGGAAACTACTACAAAATAAAAAATGGAAAGATTTGCATAAAACCGAAATGTCAGAATATCAACATGATTGGTATTTAAAGAACAGAGAACATAAATTGAGGAAAAATGCTAAATGGGAAAAAAATGAAATGATAACAAATCCTGGATACCGATTACAGAAAAATTTAAGAATAAGAATTAATAATGCATTAAGAGGAAAGGTTAAATCCGGTAAAACATTTGATTTACTTGGTTGTAATCTTAAAGAATTTAAGAAATATCTTGAGGTTCAATTTGATAATAAAATGACATGGGAGAACTATGGTTCTTATTGGCATGTTGACCATAAAATACCTTGTGCTATATTCGATTTATCAATTGAAGAGCAACAGAAAATATGTTTTCATTATAGGAATTTACAACCATTGGAAGCAATAAAAAATATGTCAAAAAAAGATAAATTAATTACTAATCAATTAAACTTAATGTTATGAGTAAAACTATTGTAATTTACCACAAAATTGATTTAGATGGTTGGATGTCAGCAGCTATTGTTAAGAAATGGTTTGAAGAGAATAATAAAGATCCGTATTTTACAACTCTTGAAAATATTAATGCAGTTAATCTTGAACCATTTGAAGAAAAAAACAATATGAGTTTTTTAGGATGGGATTATGGAGATGAAATTCCTGATCTGTCCAGTTACGATAAGGTGATCATGGTTGATGTTGCTTTTCCTCTAATCAACATGGATGTAATAGCGAGTAATGTAAAATTAATTCAAAGAGATTTTATATGGATAGACCATCACTTATCAGCAATTAAAGAGTGTTCAGTTGAAATTGGTGATAATGTAAATGTGGCAGGATATGGAGGAATTCGGGACACCACATTTGCTGCTTGTGAACTTACATGGATATACTTCTTCCCGGATGAAGTAATACCTGAGATAGTAAGATTACTTGGCCGGTATGACTGTTTCGGTCACAAAACAAAATCATTTAGTTATGATCCCAATGAATATACAGAGGCAGAAGAATATTTAAAAAGTGTAGATAAGTTAACTGAATTTAATAATAATAAAACTTCTGTCGATGGATACAGCCTTATACAATATGCTAATGATGTAGCTAAGAGATTAAGTGAGGAACAAAAGGTGTTGGAATTTCAATATGCTGCAAGGGCCCGTATAAATAATTATGAAGATGCTTATAAACATTTACTATCAGATATTCCAATAGGTGAAAAGCTTAATAGTACACTTGTAGCGGATATGTTGGGTGAGGGTAGAACCATTTACCAGTACCTCTGCACAGAGGCCCGGCAAACCTACAAAAAAGCTTTTCCTATTAAATTATTTGAACAGAATGACCCCAATGGAATACATGGAGGTCATTGGAGGTTCCTTTGTGTAAACCAGGAACGATTCAATCCGGTTAATTTTGGAATAGATTATCATAAAGAAGGATATGACGGATTCGCCTGTTTTTGGTACAAAGACAAAAAATGGTATTGGAGCCTTTATAATGATAATGGGCAAGTTGATGTCAGTGTTATTGCGAAACAGTTTGACGGAGGGGGGCATGCTGGTGCGAGCGGTTTTGTTTGTAATTCAGATACTTTACTTCAAATAATTAAGTAGTGAAAGGAATTTATAAAATAAAATGTATCACTACTGACATTGTTTACATTGGTAGTACTTCAGTATCTTTTATTAAAAGAAGGTGTTCGTAAACTGGCTAAAAATCCTGACTGGTTACAAAAAATGAAAGAAGTAAATAAGCATCGACAAATTCCTGTCTGTACAGATAAAGGAGAATCTTTCGAATCTGTTGCGGAAGCATCACGTAAAACAGGTTCATATAGATCAGCTATAAGGGCATGTATTAATGGGAAAATTAAAAGTAGCGTGGGAAGAAAATGGAGTTATGTCTAATATTGCATAAAGGAGCTGCGGGGATGGTTGTAGATGATCTGTCAGAAATATTTTAAATAAAAATTTGTTTTTCTGAAAAATTTGATTTAGATTTGTCGAGTAAATAAAAGTTCTTTAAATACTATCAAAGTATGACATATAACGACCAAATCAGGGGGAGAACATTACACTACATATAGTCTAAACGATATCAGGTTTTACAAAACCAGTTTAGCCTAACAAGTGTGCGTGCCTCTCCCCCAAGGAATAGGTTGGTCGTTTTGTTAGGCTTTACTTTTTGTAGGGGGTTGAGGCTTGGTGTTGATACTTTCTTTTTTCATGCCGTGTGTTTTAGATTTAGATTAGACTACCTTTTTTTAGGTCAATACTAATGCTTCACCCCTCTTAAAGTAACTCCCAGCCTATCCCACGTTCCGTTGAAACAGCCGTGTTCGATCAGATAATTAATCCTTTGCAGGTGCAAGGGAAAAGGAGAAAGTTTTTTGACAGCTTTTTTCTTTCTTCTTTTTCTCTTTTCTACGTTTTCTCTTTTTCTTCTTTCTTTTTAGAAGAGGTGAGAAGATATAAAAAAACTCTTCCTCTTCCTCTTCCGAGAGGCTTTGGAATAAGCTGATAAAGATTACTACAACGCGACAAAGATTATGAATCAAGGATTTTTTTGCTACCTTTGTTCGTGTTAATAAATGTATTTTTTTAAGTGTTTTTATTTCTGTACGTTGTTGAAAAAGGCTGGTTGTGGTGAACCGGCCTTTTTTGTTAATATCTTTTTCGTACATTAGTCCTTTCATTCATTCATTTATTAAACATTAAAACCAAACAAATTATGATTACTAAGACAAAAAATGTACAGGTTTTTTCACCGGCAGCTACCAGAATCTATCAGGCCGCTAAAAGAGGAATTACTCTCCGGACTAATCCAAGTCATGTAAAAAGAATTATTGACAAAGAACTGGACAAACACTCCCTGTCAAAGGAAAAAATTAAAAAAGAAATTTCTGATGCTACTGCTAAAGCTATTGGATCTGAGGTTAAAAAGGCTGAAAAGTTTTTTAATGATCGGATCGAGGAGCTGGAAAAGCAAGTAGTGGATCTTAAAAAAGATTCTGAAAATGGAGCAATAAAACTTCAAGAAAAAATAAGCATTCTTGAAAGCGAAAAAAAATCTCTCATTGATGAGGCAAAATACCTTGTTGAAGACAAAGAGGTTCTTATTGCCCAGCTCACAGATCTGAAAAATAAAAAGCCTGATCAGGAAGAAAAAGTTTATACCGATCCTACTTCTGCTTCTGATCAGAAGGAAAAACCTGCCAAGGGTTCTTTGGATGATCAAGATCGTCCTCCTAACGGTCCTATTGAAGATGCTCCTATCTCTAATCAGGAAGAAAAACCTGCTAAGGGTAAGAAAAAGTAAGTGCGAAAAGTAAGAGAATTTTTTCGGTGGCTCTGGCGACAGTTGTGGCCAAAACCTGCCCTGGCAAAAGACGTTATCGACCAGTATATTGTTGTTCATTACCGTAATGTTGATATCACCCTCAGAAGACATGAGAAATTATTGTGGGATCGGATGCCAAGAAAAGAAAAACAGAAAATCTGGAAAGCCACTAAAAATGCTTATAAAAAAGGGGATATCGAGAAAAAGACTATCGCAGGTAAAACGGTAATGATAAAAAAGAGAAAGTAATGAATCCTACTATATATACCAAAGATCAGATTCTTTCTATGCAACCAACACCTAATAACGTGTTGATTTTAATAGATCGTAAACAAGACGAATATAAAATGAGTGATGGTAATAAACTTTATCTTGATTGCTCATTCCAGCCCGAACAACATGCACCAGTAACAGGTCATGTTGTAGCAATTTGTAAGAAATTAATATTTAGTGCCAGGCTAGGTGATAGTTTTAGCCTTGATTGGGACACAGATATACAACTACAGGTAGGTGATTACGTGATCAGTTATTATCTGTCAGCCATTAATGCCCTGAGTAATGGCAGGCTTCTTACAGATGAGTATAATAATCAGTACCTTGTTTTAAGGTATGATAAACTCTTTGCGTCCAGGCGTGGAGACATAGTAAGGCCTATTAATGGGTTTAACCTCCTCACCCCTATCGAGGGTATTGTACAGGAAGATCTAAGGGATAGGATGAAAAATATGAAGTTATTGATTCCCGATACGGTGAAAAGTGGTAAAAATTCAGTACTGGCAAGACTTAAATACGTGGCCGATCCTGTTAAAAGATATCGGGATCCCAGGTACTATGATTTTGATGATAAGATAAGTCCTGATGATATCATTATCTTGCGTAGGAAATCCAATATACCACTTGAATATGCTTATCATGCTTCCCTGGAAGGAAAGCAGGTATTTTATCGTGTTCAGAGACATTATATGTTTGCTAAAGTAGATGAATCCATACTTGATTGATAATTTCGCAGAGAGCGAATTTAA
>JAUWPX010000041.1 GCA_030611395.1 Bacteroidota bacterium
TGAAGATGAAATTTCCGAGAATTCCTGGGTAATTGCAGAATTGGAGCCTGATTATATTATGCGTGACCCTGATGAGAATATCTGGAAGGAGATATTGCAAAAATTAGGCAAAAAATACAGAATGTGGGCAGATTTTCCCGAGAATCCAGGGATGAACTAGGGGAAGAGTGATAGTACTTCAAGCAGATTTTGATTTGGTTTTATTTTGATACATGATAAACCAACTTGTTTTCCGGCATCAATATCTTTCTTATTATCACCTATCATATATGATTTTGTTGGATCAATATTGAAACGTGCCAGGGCTTTTTCAATAAGTAAAGGTTCAGGTTTTCTGCATAGACATTTTTCAACATCAGAGTGATGTGGACAATAATAAAACTCTTTAATACATATTCCTTCAATTTCAAATTGCTTTTTTAGCTCACTATGGATTTTTTCAACATCTTCTTTGGTGTAAATTTGTTTGGCAATTCCCCCTTGGTTTGATATTACAACCAGTAAAAATCCCATATCAGTGAATCTTTTCAGGGCATCAATAACTCCGGTATTTATTATTATATCATCTGTTTTATAGATATAATACCGTCCTGTATCATTTAGCAGAACCCCATCACGGTCAAGAAATATGGCTTTTGCGTCTCTGCGGTTTATCTTTTTCATGATTCACATACCTAATTGCTGAAAAAACAGTTTAATTAATCCCGGGTCAATAAAAATTGGAAAAACAAAACCAAATATTGCTCCAAGAAGATGGGCGTCATGGTTTATATTGTCTTTACTTCTTTTGCTCATATACTGTGAATATACCAGGTACAAAACACCTGCAATAATTCCGGGAAGGGGTATAAAATATAGAAACAATTTGTTGAGTGGTGCGAAGAAAATACTGGTGAAAACTATAGCAGACACCGCACCTGAAGCTCCTACTGAATTATACCACTTGTTTTCTTTGTGTTTAAAAAGTGTTGTGGTTGTGGCGAATAAAATACCTCCAATATATAATATCAAAAAACTTATATTAGGATTATTAAGCAATCCGGCTATTGCCAGTTGTTTAAAATAATGTTCAACTGTAGTGCCAAATGAAAATAACACGATCATATTAATGATTAAATGCATCCAGTCGGCATGTAAGAAAGCATGTGTAAAAAGGCGATAGTATTCTTTTTTGTGATATACCCGGTAAGGGTTAAATTGTATCTTTAACATAAGATCAGGGCGACCAAAAGATATGATAGTAATAAGTGATGTGATAATAATTATTCCTATTGTCATTGAGTTAAAAGTTGAAAGTTATAAAGTAAAAAGTTGAAAACATAATATGCTGATAATATATCCAGGTGAAAGTTTATTTGGTGATTTGTGGATAAGTTTATTTGTAAGATTATGTAATGATAAACATATTAACTCCTAAACTTATAAACTTTTTATTTAATGTAATATTTTAAAGGTCAATTCTTTAAGCAGGTTGCCGGCGTTAATACCGGTGTTGCCCCAGCCTTTTGATTTCAAATCATATTCTCTCAGCAATGAGATTATTTCAACAAGTTTCTGTGATCTGTAATTGGCAGCTGCTTTCTTATATTCATTTACAAAAAACGGATGAATTTTTAGTTCAGAGGCTATTGTTGCTGACGATTTGTTTTTCATGGAATGGTAGGCCAGAACCTTACTGAAAAAGAAATGCAGGGATGAAATAGTAAGTGTGATTGGGTTGTTTTTCGGGTTTGCTGCAAAATAGTTAACAATACGATTTGCTTTAAGAATGTCTTTAACGGATAAAGCATTTGTCAGTTCAAAATTATTGAAATCTTTACTTATTCCAATATTTTCTTCAATAGTCTCAAGATCAATTTTTCTTATATCCGGTGAAAGTGTAATAAATATTTTTTCCAGTTCACCGGTTATCTTACTGAGATCAGATCCAAGATATTCAGTTAGCAATAATGAAGCTTCTGGTGTAATATCATAATTTCGTTCCTTCAGATAATTGATTATCCATTCAGGTATTTTATTGTCGTACAGCTTTGTAGATTCGTATGTAAAATCTTTTTTCTTTAGTGCATTATACAATTTTCTTCTTTTATCAACTTTTTTATGTTTGTATGCAATAACAAGCAGGGTTGATTTAAGCGGTTTTTCCACGTAATATATTAAATCTTCAAGTTTATCCAGATATTGAGCTTCCTTAACAACAATAACCTGATTATTTGCCATCATAGGGAATCTTTTAGCTGCATTTATTACTGTTGGAATATTGGTATCGCGGCCATAAAAGATAGTCTGGTTAAATGATTTTTCTGATTCTGAGAGTACATTTTTTATAATATAATCCGTTATTTTATCTATGTAGTACGGTTCTTCTCCATGGAGGAAATATATGGGTTTAAAGTTCTTGTTCTCCAGATCATTAATGATTTGGTTATAAGTCATTTGTTAAAATTTAAGATGTTTTACGGAAGAACTGTTATTGATCAATTCCAGCAATGAATCTATTCCGATTTGCAAGTGTTCTTCCACGAAACTATATGTTACTTTTTTATCACTTTTTGTTGTTTTAATTCCGGTTGAAATCATTGGTTGGTCTGATACTAACAGAAGTGCACCTGATGGAATACCATTGACGAATCCTACGGTAAAAATAGTTGCAGATTCCATATCAATTGCCATAGCTTTGGTTTTTCGCAGGTATTTCTTAAACCTTTCATCATATTCCCATACCCGGCGGTTGGTTGTATAAACAGTACCGGTCCAGTAATCACGGCCATGATCCCGTATTGCAGAAGAAACTGCTCTTTGCAGGTTGAAAGCAGGTAGTGCAGGGACTTCGGGAGGTAAATAATCGTTAGAAGTGACATCGCTTCTAATAGCTGCAATAGGGAGTATCAGGTCGCCAAGTTTGTTCTTCCTTTTCAGTCCTCCGCATTTTCCAAGAAAAAGAACAGCTTTTGGGTGAATTGCACTTAACAGATCCATTATAGTGGCAGCATTAGCACTTCCCATTCCAAAGTCAATGATTGTAATACCCCTGGCAGTTGCATTTGGCATGTTTTTTTTCATCCCTTTTATCGGCACATTACACCATTGGGCAAATAATTCAACATAGTATGAAAAATTTGTTAGCAATATATACTTGCCAAAACTATCGAGATCAATACCGGTATATCTGGGTAACCAGTTTTCAACTATTTCTTTTTTTGTCTTCATTACATATTCTAAATTATTAAGCCTTTGTAAAAAGAATAAGTTATTTTTGCGAAGATAGTAAAAACATGTAGAAAATTTGGAGAATCTAAGCTTACCGGCATATGATTTCAGGTATACTGAAAGGGAAAATAAAAAGTATATTTTCGATATAATAAGAAAGAAATATGTTTTGTTAACACCGGAAGAGTGGGTAAGGCAAAACTTTATACGTTACCTGATAGAAGAAAAAGGCTACATTCAATCGTTGGTACGGGTTGAAATGTTTTTTAAGTTGAACCGGCTGTCAAAAAGAGCTGATATTGCATTATTTAACAGGAACGGGCAACCAAAAGTACTTGTTGAATGCAAATCTCCCAAAGTAAAGATCAGACAGGTTGTTTTTGAACAGGTAGCAAGATATAATTTAAGTTTTGGAGTTGACTATTTAATAGTGACTAACGGACTGGAACATTTTTGTTGCAAGATGGATTATAAGCAAAAAACCTATTCTTTTCTGAAAGAAATACCCGGTTTTGAGGAAATGGAGTGATGGGAAGAAATTTTGCCAACTGCCGGTTGGGGATTGTTCCTATATATTATTGATTAGTTGAAGGAAGTATTCGTTTTTTCTTCCCGCGGGTGTTTTATTCCACTCTTTTTTCTCTCCTGTAATTTTGAATCCGTGTTTTTCGAAAAGCGTAAGACTTGCGGTATTTTCTACATTTACATTAGCAAATAATTGATGTAGTTTCAAGATTTCAAAAGAGTAGTTGATCAGGGTCTCGAGAGCTTCAGATGCATAACCCATTTGCCTGAGTTCCTTATTCATTATAAGTATACCAACACCTGCTCTCTCATGAAAAGGGTTATAATCAAAGAGATCAATTGTTCCTATAGACTGCTCAATTATTTTAATATGCAGATCGATCATAAACCGCTGTTGCTTTGTTTCATAGATGTCTTTATGAGAATTCTCAATGAATTGTCTGAGAATATACTTTGAAAAAGGCGAAGTGGTATTGCCTGCCTGCCAGACAGAAGTATCATTTTCCCATTGGTAGAGTAATTCAAGATCTTCCGGCTCAGGAGCTCTGAGGGATATATTTTTATTCTGTAAGTAGTTTTTATCCAATTGTCGGTAGATTTTATTTACGTTTAGGTGTGCGTTAGAAGTTATTTGTTATACGTTAAACGTAATAAGTTATATGTTTAGTTTTTACAATGTGTATAGTGAAGTCTTTGCTCTATGCCTCAAGCACCCAGTAACCTGCAAACTTTCTAACCTCTTCATTCTTCTCTCTTTGACTTTCAACTTTCGACTTTCAACTTTCAACTTCTTTTATTCCCCGATTGCTTGCTGGTAAACTTTCTTAATAAATATTTGATCAGGATATCCCATATTTATTATTTCCGTTCTATGTTGTTCAGCCTCTTCAATAGTTGCCAGTCTGCCTGTAGTATAACGATAAAACAGGTCTTTTCCGAAAAGAACTTTCACATCATCAATTCCCATAAAAAAGGAAACATCAACAGGGTTATAAAGTGCCATAAGTTGCACGGTAAAGTATAGGATATCTCTGTTGTCTGCATCAGTATCATTAATATCTTTTGTTTCAACATCTGTAATAAGTAATGAAGAGTCAATTGATTCGACTACAGTTACTTTTGAGAAGTCTATGACAAATACAGGTTTCTTTTCAACAAACGTAGTATCAGGTTCCAGTCTGACATTTATATTTATTACAGACTGCGGACTATCCTCATCAAGAGTGAGTTTTTTCGTTTGTTTGGAGTATCCTTTCCCTTCATAAATAAGTTCATAATTTCCTATACCCGTAACAAAATTGTACAAACCGGTAGATTTATTCGGGTAACCTAAGTCAATAGTATCGTTACTGATGGTATTAATAAGACTGATTGGGAAATTCTCATTAAACAAAATTGCAGGATCCGGTACACTTATTATTCCTCTAATTTCAAAAACAAGTTCAATTTTCTTTGAGAAAAGATTTATTTTGAATATTTCTTTCTCTTTATAACCTGTAAGCATTGAATAATAAGCAGTTGTTCCATCTCCAAGGGGCTGGAAGAATAGATCATCATCGGTGGTATTAATTGGGTAGCCGATATTTTCAGGTTTTTGCCAGGTGTTATTCTTCTTTTTTACCTTAAATATATCGTATCCTCCCATGGTGTAATGGCCTTCGGAGCTGAAAAACAGGATAGAATCATTATTGGTTAGGAAAGGAGTGTCTTCATTGAAAGGCGTATTTATGGAAGTCCCAAGATTAGTAGCAGGGCCCCATATCCCATCAGATTGTAATTCAGATAGATATATATCCGATCCTCCTTCTCCTCCATCCCGGTTGCTGGTAAAGAATAACATATTTCCATCTTTACTGACACTTGCATGTGACTCGTAATATTTTGTATTGATGTTATTGTTAAGCTTCATTATCTTGTTCCAGATACCATCGGAATAATTACTTACATATATATTTCCAACAAAGTCATCCAGTTTATAAATGAATAATTGTGTGCCATCATAATTCAGAGAGGAAGATGATATATCTCTTTGATTTGAGAGCTGACTGGTTATTTCGGATGGAGGGCTCCACTTACCACCAACTTTCTGTGACATATAAATAGAATTTTCTTCTCCCATTTCACATGTATAAACCATAGTATTTCCATCTCCTGAAACAGCCGGTCTGTGATTAATAGCAACAATATTTATTTTTCCCCCGAGGGTTTTCTTAGTAAAATCCAGTGGGGTTTCCATTAATTTTTTTGCATTCTTACATGCCATAATCTCCTGATCAACAAAAGCGGAGTTAATCATTCCATTGCCACCGGATAACAGTTCCTTGAATTTTGCATATGTTAAAATGGCCTTATCAAGATCATTATTTATACGGAATGCATTACCAAGAGAAAAATAGGCATCTAATGGCGCCCTGTTTTCATTGAACCGTGTTGTTTTTGCTTCATATTCAGCATTTGCTGTAGCGCCTTGAAGAAAAGGAATGGCTTTTGTTTTTTCATGAGGGATATGGAGATAACAATTACCAATCTTATATTGAATATTGGCATTTTCAGGCATCATCTGGTTTAATACCATATATATCTCATTAGCCTTTTCATATTCACCATATAGAAAGTGAGATTCAGCTTTAGTAAAGAACTCTTTCAGCTCGGACTTACTCTGGGCAAGTGACACGGACATGCTAAACCAGATGAAAATAACAAATATGTATAATAATTTTTTCATACCTGAATAATCTAAATATAAACAAATATATTGTTTAATATAATTATTTAATAATGGTTCTTTAAAAATTTGATATATTTTTTAGGACTATTCTTCATATTTAAAGTAATAATTTCCTGATTCGGTCACATAAGTGAACTTACCTTCAACTTTGTCAAAGTAAATTGTAGCGATAACTTTATTTGTAAATTTATCTATAATTCTGATATTGAAATTTTTATCTATTTGTATTATTTTGCCATTCATGTCAACAGGTCCGGAAAACTCACTATAGGTTTTATCTTCATCAGATATGATTATTATCCTGTATATATCTTTATTGCCAAGCCCATCACGACTGATTTTTGATATATAACCAATGTGTCCATTTCCTATAGGATTGTAAAAAATATTATCACCGGTTGTATTTACCGGATATCCGATGTTTGTAGGGTTGTTCCATTTACCGTTTTCTTCCAATTCCGAGTAGAATATATCAAAGCCTCCCATGTTATAATGTCCCTCCGAACTAAAATAAAGTATCCTCCCATCAGCAGAAAGGAAAGGAGTTTCTTCATTATAAATGGTATTTATTTTGGGGCCAAGGTTTTTAGCGGGTCCCCATTGCCCGTTTTCCATTTTCTTTGAACTGTATATATCCAGTTCTCCCTCCCCACCTTTCCTGTTACTGGTAAAATACAGAGTATACCCATCAGAAGAAACAGAGGCATGAGTTTCAGCATGGTTTGAATTTATATTATCACCCAGCAGTTCCATATTTGTCCACCATCCGTCTTTAAACTTGCTTACATATATATCACGGTTGTTATTACTGCCTTTTACCAGGAACAACTCTTTTCCATCATAAGAAAGAGATGTTGGAACAGCATCACCATCCGAACCAACCTGTGGTGTAATATTTTCAGGCTCAGTCCATTGTCCATTTATTTTTTTCGATTGATATATAGCGTTATAAAACTTTAAATCAGTCATGAATACAATAGTGTTTTCGTCCTGTGATAAAACAGGATTATAATTGGCCGAAGAATTATTTATTGGTTCTCCAGGGTTTGTTTCTTTAATCTTAACAGGAATGTCCTGAATGATCTTTGCTTTTCCGCATGAACTTATTTCATTATCAACCAGGTTCAGGTTATAATTATCTTCAAAATCAGGCATATTTTTAAAGGTGTTATATGTCTCCAGGGCTTTATCCAGTTGATTATTAATTCTATAAGCTTTGCCCAGATAGAAAAAAGAGTGCCATGGAGCTTGCTTTTCTTTTATAGACTTACTTTTATATTTCAGGGTGGTGTTTTGTGAAGCTTCTTCAAGATAGGGGATTCCCTTGTATTCTTCACCCGTTATATTCAGGTAACACAGTCCTATTTTATATTTTATATTATCATTCATAAGATTTGTGCCCTCAAGCTGAAGAAAATTGAATAAGGCTTCGGAATAGTCTTCAATCTGGAAAAAGAAATCACCATCATCGCGATACTCCCCGGGTGTGTTTTCTATCTGTGAATATCCGGGGAAGCAAATAACAGCTACCAGAAGCAAAATAGCTAAACGTTTCATTGGTTTATAATTTATGATTACCTTTCTTCTTCAATTATATCAAAATTAAGAAATTGATTGGAAAAACAGAATAAAGCAAGAATTATTTAATTGAAAAAACGAGAAATTGGATAGAAAAGAATTGTTTTGGTAAAGAAAATTGAGATAAAAAGTCTTTGTTATTTAATCTTCATATCTTCAGGAATCTTGTTAATATACTCAATAGAAACATTTTCAGGAATATTCAGAATATTAAAACAAACGCGCCTGTTGAATTTTCTACCGGAGGAATTGTCAGTTCCGTCAGGATTATTATTAATTGCAACAGGGTGTATTTCGCCTTCCCATATAACATCAAGCCGATTAGAGTTAATTCCATTCTTAATCAGGTAATTTTGAACAGACAAGGCACGCTTTTGTGATAGACTATAATTATACTTATTACTACCAATTGCATCAGTATGGCCAATAATTATCAAATTAGCAGAGCTAACCCGGGTTAGGAATTTATATACCATGTCGAGTTGCCGGATAGCAGTTTTTGAGAGCCCATAATCATCAAATTGGAATTGAACACAACTAATCCCGAAGGTTTCCTGTTTCTTTTCTACCTTTATATCTGTTGTTATAATGTCTTTATCCGTTATTATAGTGTCTTTAATAATAGCTTTTCTTGGGTTAGAGGCATTGAATTGTTCGATTTTAATAATACTCAAATCTTTTGTTTTATC
>JAUWPX010000043.1 GCA_030611395.1 Bacteroidota bacterium
CAGTTAATACATAACAGAATGAATTTTAAATGGTTTATTTCTGATAACGCTACCGCCACTGTAGAAATGAGGAATCGTTTTATATATGGCGATTTTATGAAAATGATTCCCGGGTATAATACTATGGTTGAACAGGATCAGGGATGGATGAATATGTCAGTCAATATACTGGAAGAAAACTCATTTGTTATGAACAGTAATATAGATCGTGCTTACCTGGATTTATATTTCGGGAAATTACAAATACGGGCTGGCAGGCAGCGGATCAACTGGAGCCGGACTTTTGCCTGGAATCCTAATGATATATTTAATGCTTATTCCTTCTTTGATTTCGATTATGTTGAAAAACCGGGAAGTGATGCTGTTCTTGTACAATATTATACCGGATCTTCCTCAATGGCACAAGCTGCAGTAAAAATTGACAGGAATGATAATATTACTGCTGCGGGGCTTTACCAATTCAATAAGATAGGATATGATTTTCAGTTCCTGGGAGGAATACTGAATAGTGAAGATTGGGTATTAGGTGCAGGATGGGCAGGTGATATCAGTGGTGCAGGATTTAGAGGCGAAATGAGCTGGTTCCGGCCAAAAGAAAATTTTTCAGATAACTCCGGAACCATTATGCTTTCTCTTTCCGGGGATTATACGTTTAAAAATTCTTTGAGTATCCGGACTGAATTCTTGTATAATGGATTCGATCAGAACATATCTGATTTCAGCGATTATTATTTTCAAACCCTGTCGGTAAAAAACATTTCATTTACTGATTATTCCGTTTTTGCCCAGGTATCATATCCCTTTAACCCCCTGTTTAACGGAGGTTTTTCTGCTATGTTATTTCCTTCCATGAATGGTTATTATATCGGACCTGATCTAAGCCTGTCCCTTACAGATAATATAGACATTTCATTTATCCTGCAGCACTTCAACGGAGAATTCACTGAAGGCACCAGGGAAAAAATGACGCTTGCTTTCCTGCGACTTAGGTGGAGCTTTGCAAAAGAATAAGAAAAAAACCGCGGAGACACAGAGGCGCGGAGGAAAGGGAAAAAGAAGGGAATAATGAAGTACAGAGTTGCGGGTACAGGATTTTTATGTACAGTATGTAGTCGTTTGTCCGTTAAACTTTCCCCAATGTTTTAGCTAACTGCCGCACTTACAGGTATTATTTGACGTGCCGTTGATATTTTTAACTTTTGCCATGATGTTATTTATTTAAAGTTGTTCAAAATTCTTTCCCTATCCTCATTCTCCTTAATGTTCTTATGATAAAGTTCCACAAACACGATTCTCTGTTCTTCTTCAAAATGAGCATATATGAGCCTTAATCCTGTATTAACACCCCGCCCTTTCAAACTCTTACAGGCAATCTTTTTCACCTTTATTACACAGGTTTCAATACCCAGACCATCAATTCTAAAACTGAAAGGTGGCCGTTCTTTCGGTTCCACTCTCAGTACTTTTCTCACTATTTTAAGATCATCGTTCGAACTCCGATATTTCTTGAGCAGTTTTTTCAGGTTTTTCCTAAATTCGTTCAATTCTTCAAAAGTCATGGCTGCTCAGGTTCATCATCATAGGTTCTTGCCGAAAAAGGAGATTCCCGGTAAAAAGCCAATTCGTAATCAATAATATCTCCATCTTCCGTTGCCCTCCAGGGCAGATCCTTATGTGAATACTCGCTGATTGCTGCTGCCGACCAATCGGAGAATCGATCAATTACCCGGTCAATCACCTCCTTTTCGGCTGCACTCATTCCGGTTAGATCAGGCTTATACATTGGAATATACCTGGTTTGAGGGTATCCGTGATATTCCGTTTTGATCCGCTGTAATTGTCCTTTTTCTATCATTTGATTAACGAGATTGTCTAACTTCTGAGGGACAGGACCATAAGGAAGTTTACGATATTGAGCCCCGGTAAGATGGTTTTCATAAATTTCATAGAAATTGAAATCTGAAAAATAAAGCAACTTGTAAAGAACGGTTTCACCTACGTTGGATTTACCACCACATCGTTCAAGAATGTATAGTAATATATTCTTGAACTTATCCATTTTGAGCTTAGGAACAGAAATCCTCATATCCTGTTTGATTGGAACGGCCTCCACCAGTGCCTCAACTCCTTTAGCAACCTGGTATTCCTTTGCTAAAAACTTATCTAGTGAAAAACCAAGTGCTTCCGACAGCTTCATTAATTCTATGACGGATATGTTTCGATTTCCTAATTCAATCTGGGCACCCGAAGATCTCGGGATTTTCAGGAACTTAGCTAAATCTTCCTGAGAAAATCCTTTTTGCTTTCTAAGTTCCACTATCCTTTTTCCAATTTGTTTTGGTGACAATCTTGTAGTCATAATTTCGCTTTGTTTTCTTCAAAGATATACAATGTTTTCTTATCAAACAATTACTTGTTCATTTAATCGACATAAATAACACTATTGTTTCAAATTTGCTAACGCAATTTGAAGTTAAAGGAAAAAGCCAAAGAGTTTTTTTTACCCATCCACCCATCTTTTCACAATTTATTTTTTGTATTAAACCGGACATACTGACCATTTACGGACACTTTTATATAGTGCCGTAATGCACTATATCCCTGATACATATAGGCATACACAATGGCATGTTCTTTGAATAAGGACTGCAGGAAATATTTATTAAATATATGGACAGAGCATTATCAGATTCAGTAAAAAGAAAACGTAAAAGGAAGCTAATAACGAGAGTAACAATTGTTTGTCTTGTTTGCTTTATCCTTATAGTATTGTTACGAAGTGTTATTAAACCTTCAATTCAAGTTAAAGATTTTTATACAGAACGTACCAAAAAGAGCAATATTCAGGCTTCTGTATCGGCATCAGGGACCGTGGTGCCCGAATTCAAAGAAATTATTACCAGTCCCATTTCAACGGATATTCAGAAAAATCTCTTTACACCCTTTTTTACAACTAAAAAAACAGGCCAGGGTATCGGATTAACTCTGATCAGGGAAATACTTGTTAACCATGGGTGTAAATTCTCCTTACAAACCGGAAGTGAAGGGATTACCGGGTTTAAGATTTTGTTTAAGAAAGGATAACAGGATTAAGGTTTTTCCGCCATGTTATTTCCTTCCATGAATGGTTATTATATCGGATCTGATCTAAGCCTGTCCCTTACAGATAATATAGACATTTCATTTATCCTGCAGCACTTCAACGGGGAATTCACTGAAGGAACCAGGAAAAACTGGTAGTATCCCTGTATCGGGTGAACACGAAAGTGTTTACTGCCGCGAAACCGTTATTGCCAATTAGAAAAAAGCTAAAATTCCTTTAAAAATTAAAGAGCATTTTAGCCGTGTTACCTTATTTATGCTTTCATAAACATTTCGATGTCATCATCAACTTCGCCAATACCTGCAATGCCAAAATTTTCAACTAAAACTTTAGCAACATTTGGTGATAAGAAACCGGGTAATGTGGGTCCTAAGTGAATATCTTTAATTCCAAGATAAAGCAATGCTAATAATATGATTACTGCTTTTTGCTCATACCATGCAATATTGTAAGCGATAGGCAAATCGTTTATATTTTCTAATCCGAACACTTCTTTAAGTTTTAGTGCGATAACCACCAGTGAGTATGAATCATTACACTGCCCTGCATCCAATACCCGTGGTATCCCACCAATATCTCCCAGTTGCAATTTGTTATAGCGATATTTTGCACAACCTGCAGTAAGAATTACAGTGTTCGCAGGTAATTTTTCTGCAAATTCGGTATAATAGCTTCTGGTTTTGTGGCGCCCATCGCAACCCGCCATTACAAAGAATTTTTTAATAGCACCTGATTTTACCGCATCAACAATTTTGCCGGCAAGCTGAATGACCTGATTGTGAGCAAAACCACCAATAATTTCACCTTTTTCGATTTCGACAGGTGCCGCACAGGTTTTTGCTAATTCAATAATTTCTGAAAAATCCTTACTTCCACCCTCTTCTCTTTCCGGAATATGTTTAAAGCCCGGATATCCTGACGCGCCTGTAGTAAATACTTTACCGGCATATTTAGCATCTTTTTTGGGAGGCACAATACAGTTGGTTGTAAAAAGAATTGGTCCGTTAAAATTTTCGAACTCTTCTTTTTGTTGCCACCAGGAATTTCCGTAATTCCCAATAAAATGATCATACTTTTTGAAAGCTGGATAATAATTTGCTGGTAACATCTCACTATGAGTATAAACATCAACACCGGTTCCTTCGGTCTGGATGAGTAAATCTTCCATATCTCTAAGGTCGTGTCCGCTGATTAGAATACCCGGCTTATCACTTACACCAATATTTACTTTTGTAATTTCCGGATTACCATAAGTTGTTGTATTTGCTTTATCTAAAAGAGCCATGCCATCGACACCATATTTCCCTGTTTCAAGCACAAGAGCAACCAACTCATCAACACTTAAATTATCATTTGTGGTATCAGCCAAGGCCTTTTGCATAAAAGCGTATAAAGAATTATCTTCGTGTTTCAGGTTAAACGCATGCTCGGTATAAGCCGCTAAACCTTTTATTCCGTAAACAACCAATTCGCGTAAACTTCTGACATCTTCATTTTCGGTAGCTAAAACACCTACTGAACCATTTTTGGCTTCAAATTCTTCAACTGTATTTCCTGTCCACGTTGCTGATTCATGGATGTCTTCAGGAATTGAGCCTCCTGCTTTTAGAAATGCATCTTTAAGTTCTTCGCGAATTTTTAACCCTTTTCTGATAATATCGACGAAACGGGCATTATCAAAATTGGCGTTTGTGATAGTCATAAATAAACCATCGAAAACAAGTTTATTGGCTTTTTCATTCTCAATTCCTAATTCACGAGCCTTAGTAGCATAAATAGAAACCCCTTTTAAAACAAAAATCAAAAGATCCTGCATATTCGCGAGCTCTTCTTTTTTGCCGCAAACACCGGCAATTGTACAGCCTGTTCCTTTGGCTGTTTCCTGACATTGATAACAAAACATACTCATAGCTTATTTTTTTAATTAGTAATTCATTTTAAACATTAAATCAAGTGTCTGTATTTTTTATAATAAGATATGCCTTTATTCGTGAGATATTGCTTCTGCAAAACAAGATATCTTTGCTTTCATAATTAAATAGAATTTAGTTTATTAATATTTGCAAATTTATGGTAATAATCCCGGTAAAATGTAACATTAGTTACATTTTGTGTGCTTTTCCTTACTTTTACAATTATAAATGTTTGCTGAAATATCCAGAACCCCTGTTTTTAAAAGATTTAAGACATCTGAAATAGTTCAGCTTTCAAACACAATATATTATCAAATACGTTCATATTAACCTGAAGATATATTAGGAAGTATTGCACAGGCTGTCACTGCAAATATGTTCATTGTAAACTGTAATTAATACCAGTTAAATAAAATGATTTACGATTATATTGTAATTGGTTCCGGTTTTGGGGGAAGTGTTTCGTCATTGAGACTGGCTGAAAAAGGATATTCAGTATTGACCATTGAGAAAGGTAGGAGATACAGAAATGAAGATTTTCCTAAAACAAACTGGAATTTGCCAAAATTTCTATGGTATCCCCGGATAGGGATGTGTGGTTTTCAGAAACTAACCTTTTTTTCTGAGGCAAGCATACTTAGTGGTGTGGGAGTTGGAGGTGGTAGTCTTGTTTATGCCAACACACTGGTTAAACCCCAGGATGAATTTTTTCAAAATCCTTCATGGTCAGAGTTTAAAGATTGGAAAAAAATTCTTGAGCCGTATTATAAAATAGCAGGTTTTATGCTGGGAAGAACCCAATATGATAAACTGAACTATGAAGATGATATTCTAAAAGAAGTAGCAAAAGATTTTAACCGGGAAGACACTTTTGAAGCAGTTCATGTTGGAGTGTATTTTGGTGATAAGGAAAATGAAATTGATCCCTATTTTAACGGCCAGGGTCCGAAAAGAAAAGGATGTACCGAATGTGCAGGCTGTATGGTCGGGTGCAGGGATAATGCAAAAAATTCTCTTGATAAGAACTACCTCTATTTTGCTGAGAAAATGGGTGTTGACGTTCTGGCTGAAACGGAGGTTGAAAAAATTATTTATAAAGATAATTTATATCATATTTTCACGCGTTCAGGCACTTCTTTATTTAGGGGAAAAGCAAAAGTTTACAGATCAAAAGGAGTTGTTGTTTCAGGCGGACCACTTGGTACTTTAGACCTGTTATTAAAACAGAAGTACAAGTATAAAACCCTGCCGGCTATTTCTGAAAAACTCGGATACGAATTACGCACAAACTCACAGACATTATGTGCTGTTTCGGGGGCAAAAGAGAAACTTAATAACGGCGTTGCAATCACTTCGGTTTTTAATCCCGATAATCGTACACATGTTGAGATTGTCAAATATCCGGATAAATCGAATGCAATGAAATGGTTTTTTACCCTTTCAGCAGAAGGGAATACAAACCCCCTGATAAGAGTTTTCAGGTTGTTATATAAAACACTTACACATCCTCTGCAATTTTTTAAAACTGTTTTTAATTTCAACTGGTCTGCAAACCTTGTAATATTTCTGGTTATGCAAACAATCGATAGTTCTATGGAGATGATATGGAAGAGAAATATATTTGGAGGAAGTATGAAAATAAGAAACAGGGGTGACAAAAAGGTTCCTGCATATATTGCCCAGGGGCAGAAAGTTATGGAAAATTACGCGGAAAAAGTGCATGGAATTCCACAGAATATAGTACTGGAGATATTTTTAAACCGGCCAACCACAGCACATATTATTGGGGGATGTCCTATGTCACACTCGGTTGAATCAGGGGTGGTTAACGAAAAATTAGAAGTTCATGGGTATAAAAACATGTATATTATTGATGGTTCGGTAATCCAGGGAAACCTTGGCAGCAATCCTGCATATACAATCACCGCGATAGCTGAATACGCCATGGATCAAATTCCCGAAAAGCCTGGAAATAAAACAGTTTCGGTACTGGAACAAATGAAAAGTAAATAATCAATAGTAAAATGGAAGCTTCAGAAATACAATCATTAATTGAAAATCAAAGGAAATTTTTCCTGACCCAGGAAACAAAAAACATTGATTTTAGAATTCAGAATCTTAAAAAATTACTGAAAACCGTACAAGCTTATGAAAAACGTATATGTAAAGCATTATACCTTGATTTACATAAGCCGGAACTTGAAGCATATACGGAAGTGGGTCTTGTTCTTCAGGAATTAAAATTACATATCAGGAAACTTAAAAAATGGGCTAAACCCAAAAGAGTCAGGACACCATTGGTCCACTTTATATCAAAAAGCTATTTTTTTCCTGAACCATACGGGAATGTATTGATCTTTTCTCCATGGAACTATCCTTTCCAGTTATTGATGATTCCTCTTATAGGTGCAATGTCGGCAGGGAATTGTGCTTTGTTAAAAGCCTCACGAAGAGCGCCTCATACAGCTGATGTAATAAACGAAATTATAAACTCAAATTTTGATCCCGGCTATGTTACACTCTTAAAGGGAGGCAATGAAGTAAACCGGGTGCTTCTTGAGTCAAAATTAGATTATATCTTTTTTACGGGAAGTGTTAATGTAGGAAAAAAGATTATGGAAGCCGCCTCGAAAAATCTTACTCCGGTTTCTCTTGAACTGGGTGGGAAAAATCCATGTATTGTATGTAAAGATGCTGATATTGATCTGGCTGCGAAAAGAATTACCTGGAGTAAATTCTATAATGCAGGACAAACATGTATTGCCCCCGATTATTTATTGGTGCAAAAGGAGATTAAGGAAAAATTGCTTAATAAAATTACACATTTTATAACTGAATTCTATGGGAAAGAACCTTCAGAAAGCCCGGACTATCCTGGAATAATTAATGCAGCCAATGTTGAAAGATTAGAGGGATTAATGGGATCAGGAAATATTATTTGCGGAGGGAATACTAATGTCTCAGAAAACTATGTTGCACCGACACTTATCGATAACGTGAAACCCGGAGATCTGATTATGCAGGAAGAAATTTTCGGACCTGTTTTACCTGTTATTGAATACAACAATATTGATGAAATATTCCCACTGATAAATAATAACCCCAAACCGCTATCATTGTATATCTTCTCGAAAAGCCGGAAACTCCAAAAAGATATTCTTAGTAAAACCTCTTCGGGTAACGGTGCAATAAACGATGCTATTATACAGTTCAGTAATTCAAATTTACCCTTTGGAGGAGTTGGTGAAAGCGGGATGGGAAGGTATCATGGAAAAAGCACATTTGACACTTTTTCTAACTTCAGGGCTATCATGAAAAAATCAAATCTTCTTGATATTTCCCTCAGGTATCCTCCCTATACAAAAAGGAAAACCAAAATTGTTAAAAAATTCCTTGGTTAACCTGGTGAAATTAATTCAAGTTGCTAATTACCAGAATGTTTAATTGTTATATATTTCTTATTTTTCCTCATTACTTTTCTTCCAGGTTTTCCATAGAAAG
>JAUWPX010000320.1 GCA_030611395.1 Bacteroidota bacterium
GAGAATATTTGGTAATTCCGAACCTTCTTTTTCAAAAGTAACGTCAACAACCGGTCCGATTACCTGACTAATAATTCCAACATTTTTTGACATGAAAAAACGTATTAATTTATTTTGTATAAACCAGGGTTGAAGGATACAAATTTAGTATTTTTTACTTTTAATGATAATAAATGCTGAATTAAGAATTATATTTATATTCTGGAATGCCAATAATCTGTTTCACATGAAAAAGCTTTCGCTGATATTCATTTTCTTTTCTTTTATATTAATTATTAAAACTTCAGGCCAGAGTTTTACACAAACAACCGGATTAGGGGGAGGGATATCTTTCGGGACGGGTTATGAATATCATCATGTGCATACAGGAAATCCCGGAATAAGGATAATTGGGATTCGCAATTTCAATGAATCATTTCAAATATCTGCATCATTTACCTGCTTTTTACCTAATAAGGAAGATTTTGATGATGGAACCCGGTCTTCAACTCTATGGATGGTTAGCGCTGAGGGTCAATATTTTTTATATTCTCGTGACGAGTTCCTGTTTTATGCACTTGGGGGGCTAAGTACAACAGGCATTATTTCAAATTACAAGGGTGAATCACCCGATCTTTATCCCGACTATTCTGATCAGGCTATTGGATTAAATATTGGAACCGGGGCAAATTTACTATATAATGAAACCGTGATTTTTTTCGGTGAGATGAAGTATGTGGTTAGTACTTACAATCAACTTATTGCATCAGTTGGAATAATAATGAATTTAAAATAAAGAAGTTGAAAGTCGAAGAGAAGAATGAAGTGAGCGAATAATACGACAGAGGTGAGTTATTTATTTCTATTAAGTAAAATTTCGAAAAGTTCTTTAAGTTGTTCTTTTTTATAATTTTCGGAAGAAACTTTTTCAAGGTCGCTTTTTGACTTGCTTAAATATTCTTTGATCAGCGCTATTGATATATCCTTAATATTAAGCTCATTGTAAACAGAAAGAATTGCGTTAATTTTTTTATCAGTATCAAAACTCTTCTTTTTCAATTGGTTATAAATTCTGACTTTTTGCTCAGATGAAGCAATTTCCAAAGCTTTAACAAGCAAGTAAGTTTTTTTATTAGCAATAATATCACCACCTGGTTTTTTACCAAAAACTTTCAAATCACCATAAACATCCAACAGATCATCCTGGATTTGAAATGCCATACCAAGGTTACATCCAAAATTATACATGTGGTTTATATCTACCTGATTTGCCCCTCCGAGTATAGCACCAAGTTTAATACTGGCCGCGATAAGAACTGATGTTTTAAGTTCAATCATATTTAGATATTCATCTACAGTAACAGTTTGAAGTGTCTCAAAGTTCATATCATATTGCTGACCTTTGCAAACCATAATAGCTGTTTGATTAAACAGATCGATTACTGAAGGAAGGATCTCTTTATTGCATTTTGTAATATACTTGTATGAGAGAATAGACATTACATCCCCTGAGAGTATTGCAATATTCTCATTCCATTTTTTATGAATAGTAGGTTTATTTCTTCTTATCGGGGATTTATCCATAATATCATCATGAAGAAGTGTGAAATTATGAAACATCTCAATACCCAGGGCGGGCATAATTGCTTCATCAATTTTTCCCGAGAACAATTCGCATGACATAAGTACCAGGGCGGGTCTTAAACGTTTACCTCCGGTTGACAATGTGTATTTTATCGGATCGAAGAGTTCCGCAGGATCATCAGCAAAATTTATTTTTGAAATAGTATTATTGATAATTTCGCGTGACTCATTGAAAGAATACATGAATATTATTTATTTATGGCTTCAGCACCACCAACAATATCAAGAAGTTCTTTAGTAATTGCGTTCTGCCGGGCTTTATTGTATTCAAGATTAAGATCTCTTATCATCTCTGTAGCATTATCGGTAGCTTTATGCATTGCAGTCATTCTGGCACCGTTTTCAGCAACAAAAGAATCAATAATAGCTTTATAAAACTGAATTTTCAACGATTTTGGGATTAATTCTTTAATTATTTGTTCTTTATCAGGTTCGAAAATGTATAAAGGGAGATGTTTACCCTCTTCTTCCTCATTAATAACAACAGGCAAAAATTGCTCTGTTGTAATATTCTGCACTGCAGCATTTTTAAACTGATTGTATACCAATTCTATTTTATCATATTCCTTATTAATGAATTGCTTTATGATGTTCTCCACGAGTGGTGCAACAGTCTGGAAACTAAGACTGTCAAATAATTCATTTTTAGTATCTACAAGGGTATATTTTTTTCGCTTCAGATAATCAGCTCCTTTTTTACCAATTGCCAGGAAGTGAACATTTTCTTTGTTTATTTGTGATTTATATACATCATCAGCCAGGCTAATGGCATTTTTTATCGCCACAGAATTAAAAGAACCACAAAGTCCACGGTTGGAAGTTATCAGGATGATTAATATTTTTTTTTCGTCCCTGACAGTTGAGTAAATATTACCTTCTTCCTCATTAAGGTTATTACTCAGTGTGGAAATGAGTTTGTGCAATTTATTAGCATACGGTCTTAACTGAACGATCTTGTTTTGGGCTTTACGTAATTTTGCGGCAGCAACCATTTTCATAGCAGAAGTTATCTGCCTGGTTGATTTAACAGAGTTTATACGAGTACGTAAATCCTTTAAA
>JAUWPX010000144.1 GCA_030611395.1 Bacteroidota bacterium
TGATATTGATCCTCTTGTGAGGTTTACAATAAAAGAAATCTCAAAATTCGAAAATGCAGAGATAAACCAGGAACTATTTGATAAAGCATTTGGTAAAGATAAAATCAAGTCGGAAGAAGAGTTTTACAACAGGATCAAAGAGGAAATTCAATCGAACCTGAAAAAAGAAAGTGATTACCGGTTTGCTTTAGATGTTAAAGAAAAAATGATTGATAAAATGAAACTATCGCTCCCGGAAAAGTTTCTAAAAAGATGGTTGCTCAGAAGTAACGAAGGGAAAGTAACATCTGATCAGATTGAAAAAGAATTTGATAATGTTGCCGAAGACCTTAAATGGCAACTCATTAAAGACAAGATTATTAAGGAACAGGATTTGAAAGTTACCGAAGATGAGGTTCTTGTTTACGCCAAGGTAATTACCCTTATGCAATTTCAACAATACGGCATGGCTAATATGCCTGATGAACAACTGGAGGGCTTCGCCAAAGAGATCTTGAAAAAAGAGGATGATAAGAGAAGGATGTATGATAAACTATTTGAAGACAAAACAATTGCCTATATTAAAGAGAACGTGAAAATTGATGAAAAGACTGTTTCAACGGATAATTTTAATAAACTATTTGAAAAGAAATAAGTATTGTCCTACCGGTCATGTTTTTTATTACTTTTGATTAATCATTTAACCAAAATTTTAATGTGATGTATTATCAAGACGATTTCAGAAAATATGCTACCAGCCACATGGGGATTAACAGTATGGTTTTTGACCAGATTAAATCTATAACTAATGATTATATCTCCCCGACTATTATTGAGGAAAGGCAGTTAAACGTAGCTTCCATGGATGTTTTTTCGAGACTGATGATGGACAGGATCATATTTCTTGGTCTTCCTATTACTGACTATGTTGCAAATATAATTCAGGCCCAGTTATTATATCTTGAATCAACTGATCCAACAAAAGATATACAGATATATTTAAATTCCCCCGGAGGATCAGTTCATGCCGGATTGGGCATTTATGATACTATGCAATATATCAGTTCGGATATTGCCACCATATGCACAGGAATGGCAGCATCAATGGGTGCGGTATTGCTTACTGCAGGTACCAAAGGTAAAAGATCAGCCCTGAAACATTCCAGGATCATGATACATCAGCCAATGGGTGGCGCTCAGGGACAAGCATCTGATATTGAGATCACTGCCCGTGAGATTATTAAAGCCAGGAATCAACTTTATGCTATTATTGCTGATCATACAGGCAATAATATTAAAAAAGTTGAAAAGGATGCTGATCGTGATTACTGGATGTCTTCTGAAGAGGCGAAAAAGTATGGAATGATTGACGAAGTGTTGACAAGAGAAAAGAAAAAATGATAGTTGACTACTTAAATCAATTCCATTCATTTTTGTATATTTGTAACGAATTAAAGTAGTAAAATGTAACATTCACGTTATGGATAAGTGTTCGTTTTGCGGAAGAGATAAGAAAGACACGAACTTGCTGATCGCAGGAATTTCAGGTCATATATGTGATCATTGTATCGAACAGGCATATAATATCATTCAGGAAGAGACAAAAGGAAAAAGCAGTTTTGATGTTAGCCAGCTTCAACTTCTCAAACCGCGTGAAATAAAAAAATTTCTTGACCTGTATGTGATTGGACAAGACGAGGCAAAAAAATATCTGTCCGTTGCCGTTTATAATCATTACAAAAGGTTGATTCAAACCCGTAAAGAAAACGATGATATTGAAATTGAAAAATCAAATATTATTCTTGTAGGCGAGACAGGAACCGGCAAAACCCTGCTTGCCCGTACTATTGCCAGGATGTTACATGTCCCTTTTACTATCGTTGACGCTACTGTACTAACTGAAGCCGGATATGTTGGTGAAGATATTGAAAGTTTGCTTACACGGTTATTGCAAGTTGCTGATTATGACGTTAAAGCTGCTGAAAAAGGAATAATATTTATTGATGAGATTGATAAAATTGCACGGAAAAGCGATAATCCGTCAATTACACGTGATGTGTCCGGAGAAGGGGTTCAGCAAGGACTTCTTAAGCTTCTTGAAGGAGCAATTGTTAATGTTCCACCCCAGGGAGGAAGAAAACATCCGGAACAAAAAATGATACCTGTAAATACACAAAACATTCTTTTTATTTGTGGTGGTGCTTTTGATGGGATCGAAAAGAAAATTGCCAACCGGATGAATACACAAGTTGTTGGGTATGGTGCAGGAAAAAACAGGGATTATATTGATAAAGAGAACCTCCTGCAATATATCGCACCACAGGACCTGAAATCCTTCGGGATGATCCCTGAAATAATCGGCAGGCTTCCTATTCTTACTCACCTTAATCCGCTTGACAAACTTACTCTTAGAGATATTCTTACTGAACCGAAAAATTCTATTATCAAACAATACATTAAACTGTTTGGCATTGACAATATTGAACTTTCTTTCGATAATAAAGTACTTGAGTATATTGTTGATAAATCTATCGAATTCAAGCTTGGAGCACGTGGTCTCCGTTCAATCTGCGAAACTATTATGATGGATGCTATGTTTGAGCTTCCATCGGGTAATACTACAAAACTTAGAATTACAACCAATTATGCACGGCAAAAGCTTGAAAAAGTAAACATAAAATTACTTAAAGCATCATAAAAAAAGGCGGTTTAAACCGCCTTTTTTCTTTTCCTGAATATTCTATCCATTCCATTTCCTGGACCGGTACCTTAACAAAATAGTTTTGGTTTCCCCATTCCTTGAAACTATTGCCTCATTATCACACTCACCATTACCGAAATCAAGAGTTATCGGGTCATTTTCACTTACAACTATATCAATCGAACCACTTTTAATAAACCTGCATGTTACAGCCCACTCAAGAGGAGTTACTATTGTTCTGGAATACGTTACACCTCTAAAATTTGTTCCTGTTGTCTGGCCGGTAATAAAATACACATCATCCCAGATATTCCACCAGGTATCAGAGCCTCCAACCCATTCGCGCGTTCTTACTGATTCACGTGTAATAACAATACTGTCAGGAGTTGTGATCCTGCCACCTGTTAGTTCGACGGAATAGCATATGTTCCCATTTTCATTCTCACCATCATTGGTTACGGTCTTTGTGCCCTCAATATGAATACCGTTAATGTAATAATTCTCTAAAGTAATTGTTCTGGATGTGCCTTCAGCACGATAACGTCCGGTAACCTGAATAATGATTTTCCCGCTGCGTGTTTGCTCATAGAAACCTGTACACCCATCACCATAGTCAATAGTAATTATTTTTGGCCAATAGGTTGAATCAGGATGATCAACTGTAACATTAGGACAACTATCAGAAACTACTGATGATTTCAATGTTCCGTTATATATCTGTCCATCAACCAGTAGCTCTGCGGCAAGCGCTACATCAAATATATCATCAAATAAGTTTTCTGCAAGCGCATCATCCTCGGCAATAGCTATCTCATCATCTGTCAGATCAGAAGCTTCTTTCTCACATGACTGAAATAAAATTGCCCCGGCAACAATGATGGAAAGGATATACAAATAATTCTTTGTTTTCATGATTAATAGTTTTAATGAATAATCTTTTTTTGTGATTTCACCCTATTTGACGAAAAAAAAAGAAAAAGGTTTAATTTAACGGTATGTTTTTTTTGTTACTGGGTGCCAGGTGCTGGTTTCCTGGTATAGGTCAGATAGGAAAAATTAAAATCATTATTCTCATCAAGCTCAACATCCTTTCTTTCAATTAACTGCCATTCATCTTCGTCAATTTCCGGGAAAAATGTATCAGCATCAAAAGCTTTATGAACTTTCGTAATATATAGCTTATCTGCAAATGGCATAAACTGGCGATATATTGAACCTCCACCTATTATAAACGACTCCATATTATCCGGGCACTTTTCAATAGCTTCCTCAATTGAATAAGCCATTTCACAACCCTTTATCAGTTCACCCTCGATATCAGATATTACAACATTAGTCCTGTTAGGTAAAGGCTTCACCGGAAGAGACTCATAGGTTTTCTTTCCCATAACTACAGGATGCCCTGTGGTTAATCTCTTGAATCTTTTCAAATCATCCGATATGTGCCATAATAATTTGTTTCCTTTTCCAATGGCATTATTCTCTGCTACTGCTACAATAATAGAAATGTGTTTTTTCATGTTCGTTTTGTCTTTTTTACTTTCTTTGTCCACCGTAGCTTTCTCGAAGGTGGATTATTATTTATCTTCACCACTGACACTACACTGAAATTATTCCCTTAATATGAGGATGAGCCTGATAGTTAACAAGCTCAAAGTCATCATACTCAAAATCAAAAATATTTTTTCGTTCAGGATTCAGTTTCATTTGTGGTAATGGGAACGGGCTACGAGTAAGTTGCTGTTTTACCTGATCGATATGGTTAAAATAAATATGCGCATCACCCAGGGTATGGATAAATTCCCGGGGATGTAAACCGGTTGATTGTGCAATCATCATGGTTAATAGTGAATAAGAGGCGATATTAAAAGGCACACCAAGAAAAATATCCGCACTGCGCTGATAAAGCTGACATGATAACCCTCCATTATTTACCCAAAACTGAATTAATATATGACATGGAGGAAGAGCCATTTTGTCAAGTTCTCCAACATTCCATGTACTAATAATATGTCTTCTCGAATCAGGATTTTCCCTGATCGAATTAATTACATTACTTATCTGATCAATGAATTTCCCATCTGCTGTTGGCCACGATCTCCACTGGTATCCGTATATATGCCCGAGATCACCATTCTCATCAGCCCATTCATTCCATATTTTTACACCATGATCGTTCAAATATTTAGTATTTGTATTCCCATCCAGAAACCATAATAATTCATGAATTATTGACTTCAGATGTAGTTTTTTAGTAGTTAATACCGGAAA
>JAUWPX010000248.1 GCA_030611395.1 Bacteroidota bacterium
GTTTCAATAATTGCCATTTTCCCGCCACAGCATCTACAAACCCTTGGTTGTATACCCATTCTTTCAAAGGCAATTTCCTGCCATGGCTTTTTGAATATCCAGATGATTGGAAAATAAGAATAATATTAGATAATCATTCATCACATGTTTCAAAAGAGACGAGAAAATATTTATTAACAAAACCGCGGCGTTTTGAATTTGTATTTACACCCAAATATGGTTCATGGTTAAATATGATAGAAATGTTTTTCAGTAAGATATCCAGGTCATTTTTAAAACAAATAAGAGTTGAAAGCATTAAAGAATTGGAGGAGAGGATTTATAAGGGGATTAAAGAAATAAACATGGAACCCGTAGTATTTCGTTGGAAATATAAAATGGAGGATTTAAAGTCTATATGATATGTTATTTGCAGAACGCTCTACCGGTAACCAGCACCCAGTAACCAGCACCAGTAACCAGCACCCAGTAACCAGGTTTTTAAAAAAGATTTCCCCTTTTAAATACTAAATCTTCGGGTATAACGTTTTGTTGATGTATATAAAACAAAAATTGTTTGCCTATGGAACAAAGTTATACTCCTATCCCTTTACTCAGTGAAAATATAAATAACGACACAGACTTGTACCACCTTGAATGGCAGGTGGAACATTCTTTTAGTGACGTTTTATCTCTTCTCTATCTTCTTCAATTTGATGTTAGAAATGAAGTGACTGAGAGATTGTTTCAACAAATAGAACAATCCTGAAAATTATTTCTTTTTACTGGTTAATCAGATTAACAGTAGAACAGGCAACAAGACCTGCGGTTTCTGTACGTAACCTGCTTGTTCCCATCTGTATTGAATGGAATCCGTTTTTGATTGCCTGATGTATTTCTTCTGTGGAAAAATCTCCCTCAGGACCAATTAATATCAAAATATCATCTCCTTTTGTTACCAGTTCTTTTAATTCAGGATTAGATTTCTTGTCGCACCAGGCAATGAATTTAGTTGAGGGATGTTTTAGGGATATGAATTCTGAAAAATTTGTTATTCTATTTAATTTTGGTTTGTAGGCTTTGACAGATTGCTTCATTGCTGAAACAATTACCTTATCTAAACGTTCGTTGCGAATGGTTTTTCTTTCAGACCGCTCACAAAGCAAAGGAGTGATCTCATCAATGCCAATTTCAGTTGCTTTCTCAAGAAACCATTCGAAACGGCTGATGTTTTTTGTTGGGGCAATTGCAATATGAAGTCTGAAATTCTTTTTTCCAACCTGGTGTTTACTGCTAATTATTTCAATTGTGCATTTATGCTGATCACCTGTTTTGATCTTTGCTTTGTAGTATCCCCCCTTTCCGTCAACAAGGATAATTCTATCATCTTCTTGCAGGCGGAGCACATTTATACAGTGTTGTGATTCCTGCTTATCAAGCCGGTGTATATTCCCATGAATATCAGGTGTATAAAAAGTGTGCATCTCCCTACAATTCCTCCTAATTACTATTTTCATTATCATCATAGAGCCTGAACCTTCTCAGGAACATCTGAAGTTTTCTGTCGACTGATAGCATATATAAATAAGATGTCTCACCACTTTTTACATCCAGTCTTCTTTGTCCGGGCTTAAGTTCCTGAATGGGATTTGTGAAGCTATGGTTATTTGAAAGGGCTTGTAAAACACCTCTTGTATATGCTAAATAATACCAGGTTTCATTATCAAGTTTAAGATACAGATCAAACATGTCACCGCTTTTCTTCTTTTGAATTTCAAAGTATCCCTCAGTTTTTACGTTCAGTTGTTTATTCATAATATTACCAATACCAATCTTTCCAACTGAGCGATATGAACTGGTTTCCTGGTTCCATTTTAACTTAACATCTGTTAAAAGTATTCTGTATTTTCTAATCCCTGCGGGAAGTTCAGCCATTACTCCATAAAGACTTGATTCCTGTGTTAATGAATTAGCCTGTTCAACACCTATCAGTTCCCGCATGCCTTTTTTATATTGCCCGGTGGACATATCAACCGGCTCAAGTGTTGGTACTACAAATATATCGTTGGCCATAACCATCATAGCTTCATCAGAAAAGAAGAAATCAAAACCTAACATAACATTCATGGTTGTTAGTCCTGAATCTGATTCATGAATAGTATTCCCAACAACAGTAATCTTAACCTGTCCATATTCCACAGCCAGATCAAGTGACCCTTCACCATAAAGATTACAATAATTTTCATCAAAGCTAAGCAGGTTTCCCGGTAAACCTTCATCAGATAATTTTTCCAGACTACCTATTTTGTAATTATCAGAACCTTCATCATAATATAAATAACCCCCGGCTTGCATAATAGGCGTATCACTGTAGTCTTTTCGTCCTCCCATAAATGTTTGATAAATATGAGTGGAATCTTCAGTAATATATAGACCGCTGAATATTCTTCCGCCATCACTATTTCGTAAGTTAGATGAAACAGGAATCAGTACATTCTCAGGATTGATCTCAGATGTAAATTGTAAATAATTCTGAGCTATGCCGGCACACTGGTGTTCAATTTGTACCCCTCCGGTAAAAGTCAGATATTCTTTATTTGCATCTATAAACACATCTCCAATAAACCGGAAGTATGGATTTAGTTTAAAATCATCATTTTTTTCAATAGTTCCGTATCCGACAGTTACTTTTTCTTTGTTTACTGTTATGCTGTCAAACCTGATTGGTTGAGGATTTTCATTCTGATCAATATAAGTATATAATCCCGAACCTGCATAGCTGTTTTTATCATAGATATTTACACTTGCCGGTTCAATTGTAAACCGGTTGTTGGCAAGTATTTTTGCATCTTCAAGAGTTCTTATTCTCGATTTGTTTTCAATTTTAACAATACCTTCATAAGGAAAGATTAGTGCATCAGCTATTTCTATAAAATTTACTTCATAAGCAGTAATAAGGTTCTCTTCCAGGTTGAAAACCGCTGAATCAGATACAAAACCTAATGAGTCTTTTTTTGTATTGATCGAAACAAACGTTGGTTTTTCAATTCCGGCATCAGCATAATAAGAGGAGGTTTTGCCCATTACCAGTTCTTTAACATTCATATTCCATATAAAATGGTCCATACTGGTTGTCATCTGGTTTTCAGGGAAGATCATATCGGTTGTATCAGAATTTGAGGCGAATAAGCCACTATTATTACTAAAATCAATAAAACCGCTTATATTGTCAGCAATAAATGCATATCCGTCAGTTTTTCTCGATTTTAACCGGAAGTTAGCTGTATCAGTATCAAAAGACTTTTCTGTAAAAAGGTAACTATCCGATGTTAAAATGGCATCTGGCAGATCAATTCTTCCGGATCCTTTAAG
>JAUWPX010000310.1 GCA_030611395.1 Bacteroidota bacterium
CCCGAAAGAAGAAATCATACCGTAATATTGCCATTATGGCAGGAATTGCAATAGTATTGTACATTGCCAGGATGTTCGTTATTGCTAATCTGTTAAGCATATTTGTTTTAATTTATATATTCAATATGGTTGATGAAGCCGCTAATAGCGGGAATATTCCTGCCGCAATGAGCATTTCTTTCACCAATGATCAGTCGGATATGGTTAGAATGCAACTCAAAAATCTGGAAAATAGCATGATTATGGGAGTAATACTTGTGATTCTGGTACTTTTCTTTTTTCTGGGAACAAGAAATGCATTGTTTGTTGGTCTGGCAATTCCCATGTCAATGTTCCTTTCCTTTGTGATTTTAAGCCTGGGTGGGTTCAGGATAAACATGATCGTCCTGTTTGCATTGATCCTGGCATTGGGGATGCTGGTTGATAATGCTATTGTAGTAGTTGAAAACATTTACAGATTCGTTGACAGGGGATATAAACCATTGGAGGCAGCAAGGCAGGCTGTTGGTGAAATAGCTGTTCCCATTATTGTCTCAACCGCAACCACTTTAGCTGCATTTGTACCATTGGCTTTCTGGAAAGGAATGATTGGCGAATTCATGAAAAATTTGCCAATTACATTGATTATAGTTTTAACTTCTTCTCTGTTCGTTGCTCTTGTAATAATTCCGGTATTCTCGGCTACTTTCATAAACAGTAAGAAAAAAAATAATCGCAAAACCCGAAAGAAGAAATCATACCGTAATATTGCCATTATGGCAGGAATTGCAATAGTATTGTACGTTGCCAGGATGTTCGTTATTGCTAATCTGTTAAGCATATTTGTTTTAATTTATATATTCAATATTCTGTTTCTTGATAAAATTCAACGTTGGTTCAGGATAATTTTTCTTGTAAAACTTGAAAATGCTTACATCAGGGTGTTAAATTTTGCATTAAGAGGAAGAAATCCGGTAAAGCTCTTTGCCGGAACAATTCTGCTACTGTTTTTAACGCTGATTCTTTTTCAGGTCAGGAAACCTGATGTTAATTTTTTCCCCCAGGGGGATCCGAATTATATCAATATTATTGCTGAGCTTCCCGTGGGTACCGATATAATGGTAACCGATTCGGTAATGAGAATTGTTGAAAATGATATAGACGAAATTTTGATCGAAGAGCGAAAAATTGTGGAATCGGTACTTACAACTGTTGGAACAGGATCTTCAGATGGTTTTCAGGCTGGAGATGAACCGAATAAAGGACTTATTACAATCACTTTTGTAGATTACCAGTACAGGATGGGAATAAATACATCGGAATTACTAAAGAAATTATCCGATCAACTGATTGGATATTATCCGGGCGTACAAATATCCTTTGAAAAGAGCGATATGGGACCTCCTACCGGGAAGGCAATCAATATTGAAATAGCAGGGAGAAATTATGATCAGTTATTATATCTGACAGATTCACTTCAGGCATTCATTGAACAATCAGATATTGAAGGAATTGAAGGACTAAAAATTGATCTTGAAGTGGACAAACCACAGCTATTGATTCAGATAGACAGAGAAAAAGCAAGAAGATTAGGTGTTTCAACAATACAAATTGCCGGTACAATAAGAACTGCATTATTTGGCAAAGAAATTTCAGACTTCAAAGTAGGTGAAGATGAATATCCTATCCAACTCCGGCTTCAGGACAAATATAGATACAGTGTTGCAGCTTTAATGAATCAAAAAATATCTTTCCGGGATGATGGAAATATGATACAAATTCCAATTTCGGCTGTTGCTGATATAAAATACAGTACAACATACGGTGCCGTGAACAGGAAAAATATGGACCGGGTTATAACTTTGTATTCCAATGTGGTTGAAGGGCATAATGCCACAAAGATCAATAATCAATTAGAAATGCTATTAGAGAATTATGATATGCCTGAAGGATATCAATTCAAATTTACAGGAGAGCAGGAAGAGCAAAAGGAAGCTATGGGTTTTTTGGGTCAGGCTATGCTAATTGCCTTGGCATTAATATTACTTATCCTGGTAACACAGTTTAACTCCCTTGTAAGACCGGGTATTATTATGGCAAGCGTTGTTTTCAGCACAATTGGGGTTTTTGGGGGATTATCAACTTTCAGAATGGATTTTATTGTTGTAATGACCGGAATCGGGATTATTTCCCTGGCGGGGATAGTTGTTAATAACGCAATTGTACTTATTGACTATGTCGAGCTTCTGAAAGCCAGAAAAAGAAAAGAACTGGGAATGGAAAAAGATGCATTTTTGCCTGTGGCTGATGCTACTCATTGTGTGGTTCAGGGAGGGAAAACACGTCTGCGCCCGGTGTTGCTTACTGCTATTACCACAATTTTAGGATTGTTACCCCTGGCAACAGGTATGAATATAAACTTTAATACAATGCTAAGTGATTTTAATCCTCAATTATATTTTGGTGGTGATATGGTTAAATTCTGGGGACCAATATCGTGGACTGTGATTTTTGGATTAACGTTTGCAACCTTCCTAACCCTTGTAATTGTTCCGGTAATGTACAGACTTTCAATATCTGTTCAGAAAAGGATCATACATTTTACTGAAAGCACATAAAAATTTATTTACCTGAAATTTGTTGTAGCAATTCTCTTACATCATCAACGGATTCAACATAAAATCTGGCTTTAGTATTTTTAGTTCCGACTTTAATTGTATAAGCTGTATCAGGTATTGCTTCAAATGTATATTCATCTGTCCAGTCATCACCAATAGCGAGCATGAAATCATATTTTTCATCCCCCATTTTATAAGTTGCCGCTCTACCCTTGTTTATGCCGGAATATTTTATTTCAATAACCTTATCTCCGTCCATGATCTG
>JAUWPX010000332.1 GCA_030611395.1 Bacteroidota bacterium
AAACCGTTTGATATCAAAACTTCAAGTCCGGTTTTTACCTTTATCTGGGATTTAATATCTGTAATAAAAATAACTCCCGAGAATAAAATGAAAAATAAAATTTTTCTAACCATTGCAAATTTGTTTTTATAAACTAACTCACGTTGCCCTTTATTATTGAATAGAACATAGATGACACCCCGATACACTTTGCTAACGGGGCAGGCGGATTTGACTGGTTTACACTGATTATTATTTTCTATTATCCGTTGTTATCTGTAATATCAGTGTTATCAGTGTTCCATTTTTTTCTTCCCAAAACCCGGATCAATCTTAATAAACCACAGTGCAACGAAACTCGGAATTGTACAAATTATAACATAAATAAAGAAATGCTGATAACCCAGAAACTCCTGTATCACTCCACTTATCATTCCCGGTATCATCATTCCCAGTGCCATGAATCCTGTGGCAATAGCGAAATGTGCTGTTTTATACTCTCCTTTGCCGGCTATATACAACATATAAAGCATATATCCTGTAAATCCAAATCCGTAACCAAATTGCTCAACTGCAATACAAGCGTTAACCACAATCAGGTTATCCGGAAGTGCATATGACATAAAAATATAAACTACATTCGGAACATTAATACTTAAAGCCATCCACCATATCCATTTTTTCAATCCATTTCGTGAAGCAACAATACCACCCAGTATTCCCCCGACCACCAATGCAATAAGACCAACTGTACCATAAGCAAAACCCTTTTCAGTCAATGATAATGCCATTCCCCCGTTTTCGCTGGAGTCAAGTAAAAAAGGAGAAGCCATTTTTGTAAGCTGTGATTCTGAAAAACGGTAAAGCAGTAGAAAAATAACAGTAGGAACTATTCCTTCCTTCTTGAAAAAAGTCGCAAATACATGAAAATAAGAACCTTCCTGTTTTTTGTTTTCCCTGTTATCTGATTCCGGAGAAGGAAGAATATATTTATGATACAGACTAAGCAAAAGGAAAAGTATACCCAAAAAAGCAATTGAGACTGACCAGCTAAACGGGACGTCTCCTGCTTTTGCATCAAACCTTGTACTTGCTGTTTCTTTAAGATTTGGCTTTGCTTTAATAACTGCTTTTTGCGGAATGTTCCAGTTATTTTTATCAAATTCAAATAACCCGCTACTTGCCAGAAAAATATCCTTGCTTCCTTTTTTTTGTCCGAAAGTCATTTTGACTACCTCATCATCTTCAGGCGGTGCTGACAAAGCAAAAAAGATAACTGTAGAATCACATGGACTGGCATCGGCTTCATTATAAAGAGGTACTTTAACCTCCTCAGGAAAAACAAGAATTACCGGCTCGCCTTCTTCTTCAACAATTTTAATCTCAGGTTTTTGGATAGTTTCTGTAATTTGCGATTGCGGAACTGCACTGATATTAACATGTAAGGTATCTAACCCCGTATTATCCAATATTAAACCGGTAATAATAACTAACAGTCCAAGACCTGCAATCATAGCAAGCCTGTAGAAAGTGGCACGAATTCCTGTAAAAAAAGTCTGGGTATGTTCATCCAGGGCAAGCATATAGAATCCATCTGCTGCAATATCATGGGTTGATGAAGCAAATGCCATCGCCCATAAAAACATAAGTGTAGCCGGGAACCACCAGGGCATATGCAGTGCAAATGATACTCCAAAAAATGCAAATGCTAATGCCAACTGCATCCATACGATCCATTTTCGTTTTGTTGCATAAATATCTACAAACGGACTCCATAATGGTTTAATCACCCATGGCAGGTATAGAATACTGGTCCAGAATGCAAGAGATGCATTTGAAATACCCAGAGTTTTATACATGTCACTGGCAACAAACATTACAATTATGTATGGAATACCCTCAGCAAAATAGAGGGACGGTATCCACGACCAGGGATTTGATTTGATTTTTTGGCTCATGGTTTTGGTTTTGTTCCGGGTTACTAGTTACGGGTTACGACCTTTTTGCTAATATAATTTCTGTAATTTTGAACCGGGATAATAATGATATACTATGTTTTTTGTTTTATATCCATTTAATGCCATGCCCAATGCACCTATCTGACATAATCCTGCGCCATGTCCCCAGCCGGCTCCTTTAAATATAAACTCATCCGGATAATCTGATCCTTCCCGTTTTACCTCCTCGATAATAATTGCTGAACTAAATAAGAAACTCTTATGAAGAATACGACGGACTTCATAATCTTTCTCAATAATAACAGACCGCGGATTATCGTTACTATCAATGTATTTGATCTCAAGTTCCAGCATTCTGCCGCTTCCGGCTCTTTCCAGCGGGATAAGTGATAATACAGTTTTCACATTTAGGTTAAGCTTTTTATTTATGTTTTCAACAAGTTCCTGTTGTGAAGTTTTTATTGTCCAGCGAAAATATTTTCCTTCTTCATCAACATTTCCAAGGTATTTCTTAAGTTGATTCTCCGGGATATAATGAGGACTGCAAAAAGTGTGAGGTACACTGTTCACCCATTTCTTCATTTCCTGTTCCTTTGTCAGGTCGACACAAAGATTTTCTTCTGAATCAG
>JAUWPX010000138.1 GCA_030611395.1 Bacteroidota bacterium
CTCCCCAAAATAATCAGTAGTAGCTACCGGTCCCAATTCATTTTCATCTCCTTTCTGAAAAGGGATAATAACAGTGATATGATCACCGGGAGAAAACATGTTTAGCATCCATATTGAGAGTGTTCCGGTTTCCCTGGTCCATGTTTTATCTCCAATATTTATCATTATATTCTCCGAACCATAACCAACCCAATTTACATTCCCGGGAATTTCTATCCCCAAAAGATCATTTGCCTTTTCAGTATCAAACAGGTTAATATTACGATTGATCTGTAAATTAAACTCCGTTCCTGAATAATTCTTCAGGTTCATCTCTTTTTGCATTTCTACTTTACTTTGAGACTCAGAAATTAATTCCCATGGCTCAGTATCAACGGGTGCAGGTGTAAACCAATTGGCATAATTCATCTCACCCCCGGGTTTGAAAAACACTGAGAATTGTCCTCCTTCCGGACCGATCCACAACCTGTCCTCTCCACCATATGCATTCATGTGATCAAGAATAGTGTCTGATTCCAGAAGGTCATAATTGATCCAGCCAAAACTTTTACCCTCAAGTCCTTCGGCTGTACTTGTAAAAACTTTACCCTGATACTCCGGGGAAACAATTACCCGTGCTTTATTTTCGTTCCCTGACAGCACGATCATATCTCCATGTTTCTCTAAAAAATCAAGATCATATTTAAAAGTTCCTTTTTCCATAACAAGATTATTTTTTTTCTGACCGTTTCGCGGAGCACATGATGTAAAAGCTGCCAGAACGATCAATAAGCCAAAAAGATAATAAATACCGGAGATTTTCATAGTTTTAATTTCATTTGTCAGTAAACATCCCGGGATAAACAATAAATTCTTCTCCTTCCGAAGTTTTCTTTACTATACGTCTTCCATTATACATAAGTCTGCATGATTTGCCTGCCAATGATTTTACCCCGGTTGAAACAAGCTGTCCCTTTTCCCATTTAATATCAATTTCAAACCCACCTCTTACTTTAACTCCTTTTACTTCTCCATCTTTCCATGCATCAGGCAGAGCAGGCAATAACTCAATCTCTCCGCTATGCGATTGTACAAGCATCTCAATTATTCCTGCACAGCCACCAAAATTTCCGTCAATCTGAAACGGAGGATGTGTATCGAGCATACTGGGTAGGGTTGATTTTGAAAGAAGTGCTCTAACATTACTATACGCTTTTTCCTGGTCTTTGAGTCTTGCATAGAAATTAATTATCCAGGCTCTACTCCATCCGGTATGTCCCCCTCCGTGTTTCAGCCTGTATTCTAATACTTTTTTTGCTGCCTCCATTAGATTCGGAGTTTCCTGCCAGGTAAACAAATTTGCCGGATGCAAACCATAAAGGTGCGACATATGCCGGTGACCCGGTTCTGCTTCTTTAAAATCCTGCGACCATTCTAAAATTCTCCCGTCTTTCCCGATTTTAACCGGTGTTAGCTTATCAAGAGCACTCAGCATTTCATGTCTGAATGTCACATCGGCATTAAGCAATTCCGACGCTTTAGCTGTTGAGAGGAGATGATCCTGTATTATCTGGTGATCCATTGACGGTCCCATGCACAAACTTGCCCTTTCACCGGTTGGAGTAATAAATGAGTTTTCAGGAGAGATAGACGGACCCGAAACCAAAAAGCCGCTTTTTGGATCCTCAACAAGAAAGTCAAGATAAAACTCAGCTGCTTCCTTCATAATTGGATAAGCAGTGTTCTTCAGGAAAGCAAGGTCTTGTGTGTATAAATAATGATCCCACAGATGCCTGCAGAGCCATCCTCCAGCCATGGGCCAGGCACCGTAAACCGGGTATCCGAAACATGTTGTAAAAAACCAAACATCAGAAGTATGATGAGCGGTGAATCCATCGGAACCATACAGAGTCTGTGCCGTCTTCCTGCCATTTGGCATAAGCTTTTCAATAAAATCAAATAAAGGATAGCTACACTCAGAAAGGTTAGTGACCTCAGCAAGCCAGTAATTCATCTGCAGGTTAATATTTATATGGTAATCTGAGTTCCAGGGAGGCTTTATCCCGTCAACCCATATTCCCTGCAGATTTGCAGGTAAACAACCAGGGCGCGAGCTGGAGATAAGAAGGTATCTGCTAAACTGAACATATATAGAGATCAGTGACGGATCAACAGCACCAATTTTCACAGCTTCCAGCCTCTCATCTGTTGGGAAATATCCGGCTTGTGAACTTCCAAGGTTGATAGAAAACCTGTTAAACCATGATTGATACTCAGCAATATGATCACATTTGATATCTGAATAATTCCTTCCTGTGGCTGATCCCATTTGCTTTTTGGTTTGAGTAAACGGATCGCCACCGGAATAATCTGTTGCCGCTGTAATAACAAGCAACAGAGTATCGGCCGAACTAATTATGATGCTCTTCTTCTCGTAGGAGATTTCCCCATTCACAGGAATTACTTTTACACGTCCACAGTACTCCACTCCTTTCTTTGTTCCGGCAATTCCCGTGATAACTATCTCGTTATCTAAAACCTGAATGTCATAATTAGCACCATCTCTCTGCAGGGATATCTTTGCATTGATCTTTCCTGAATCATTTGCCCCAATTCTCCAGTAAATTGCCTGATCTACAGCAGAACTAAAAGTCTCCCTGGTATAATTAGTTTCATCAATTTTATATCTGACAGTTGCTATTGCCGTTTCAAGGTCCAGCTCCCGGTAATAATCCTGTGGATCAGAATGATTCATTAAATCAATAGTAAGCTCACCCAGTTCCTGGTAGGTATTGGTGCCGGAGGGCAACCGGTCACCCATAACTTTTTCAGATGCAAGCTTTTCAGCTTCTATATATTTTCCATCAAACAACAGCTGCCTGATTTCCCTGACATATTTAAATCCATCAATACGATCGGTATTTTCCCCGTCAAAACTCCAGATGCTTTCTTCGTTAAGAACAATTTTTTCTGATTGTACCCCGCCAAACACCATTGCACCTAACCTGCCATTTCCAATTGGCATACCATGATCCCATTGTAATGCAGGTTGACGGTACCAGAGTTTCAGCTTTTTTTGCTTATCCTGTGAACCGGAAGGCAGGATGAAAATCATCCCCACAAGCAGGATTAATATTGATCTGACCACTTATAATCTATTATGTAAGTGTTTTTTCAAAATTTCGCTTTTAAGATACGAGTTTCTCTCTTATTAAAACAATCTCCCTGGTAATGTCTTTAACATTCTTTTCAGTAAGACTCGTATCAATGCCTTCATAGATCTTTTTCATAGGCTCGAACAAGTCAAGGATCTCTTTCACAGCAGGATCATCAGCGTGTTGTGTTGCCAAATTAATAAACAATTCAAAAGATTTTTTCTGCTCTAGCAATACACTGACAATACCTTCTACATGAAACACTGATTCGGAAATATGAGTAGTAATGTACATGCCTTCAACCCACGCCCCTGCAACAACCATCAAGGCTTGCGAGTGCTGATTGTTTTCGTTCAGGAAACCAAAAGTATTATCAAATGCCCCGGACAGGATATTAACAAGTTGATCTCTGTTATCATAATTATTATTAATTTCATCGTATAACTCCTGGCTATAAAGATCCGACATATTCAAGTCGTTAGCCAACACCCGAATAGCGTCCAGGTAGATGATAACATCCTGGTTCATATTATAGAGAGTAGCATAACTCAGGTCTGCACCGTACACACCCAGGTTTATTGCTTTACTTTTACTTGTGGTATAATTTTTTACGTTTTCAACGTAATTAGAAACACCAACCATATATCCTACTTCCAGCTCTGTAAGCATTTTTATCACCTCAGCTGATGTCGGAATAGGGTACATAATTTCTTCAATCTCTTTCGATAACTCTTCAATTCCCTGAATGTCAATCTTTTCCTGGTCGTCAGATCCTTTCTGGTTTTTACATGAAAATAATCCTGTAACAGCAAAAATCAAAACCGGCAGCAATACAATAACAATTTTTTTCATTGGTTATTTTTATTAGTTAAATATTAATTTCTTTCCCCTGGTTTTATGCCAATCCGAATCTTATTATAGAATTACTTTTGTCAGGGGAAATTATTCTATTCTGCAATAAGTGGCTATAAAATTAAAAAATAAATTGTAAATCTATTCCATTAATTAAGAAATCGTTTGTAAGGGATAATCTCAATTTGCATGGTGGTCAAAAAATAAAAGAAATAAGGTCTTTTTGTAAACTTTAGTGTTGTAGTGTGGTAAACAAAAAAACGGCTGGTACAACCTAATGCACCAACCGTCTAACTATTGTACCCAGAGCGGGACTAATTACCCTTTTTTCGCATTTTATCAAACCTAACTCTTTCCCTTAGTATTCATAGGCTTTACATGAATTCAGGAATTAAACCAAATTCAATAAAATTAAACTAAATTAAAAATATTCTTCCCCTGATTCTTCCCCTGGGTTTATTTTATTTAACTTTACACAATGGGATTTCATAAACTTAAGTAAAAGTTCAGAAATGGAAAATGTAATATTTAAGCTCAAAGAACCACAAACAGGTGTACCTAAAAACAATCAAGAGAAAACACTGGTATATTTATTTTTCCATTTTGGATTTTATGAATACCTGAACAATGGCATAAAGAGATATAAGCCATTGAAATATTCAACAGGGTTAAAGATTCTACCTTATTATTGGAATGACAAACCAATATACCGTGCAAAGCAAACAAAGAATTTCGCATATGAGAACTTTAATACAACTTTAAACAACATTGAGAATGCAATCATAAACCTCCACAGAAAACTAAAAAATGATGGGATTATACCAACTCCGGAAATACTAAGACATGAATTGAATATTTTATTGGGAAAAGTTGTACAAACCGGGAAAATGAATCTGGTAAGCTTTGCTGATATTATTATTAATGAAAGCACTAATGGTACCAGGTTAACTAAAAAAGGGAAAAGAATTAGTCCATTAACAATAAAGGGATATACAACAACCTTGAATCATCTCAAGAAATATCAGGAAGAAATAAATAAGGAAGTTGATCTTGACAGTATTGATTTAAAATTCTATAAAAAGTTTATCCATTTGTATTAAATCCAACTATTTCATATTTTTCCAACTGTAATTCTGTAAAATTTTTTATCAAAACTATAAAATTTTTA
>JAUWPX010000328.1 GCA_030611395.1 Bacteroidota bacterium
TCAATTACTGGACAGCAAGGGTGGGGTATTAAAGGAAAAAACGGAATGGTCAAACAACATTGTTGAATTTTCTTACCTAAAAGCGGGAGAATACAGGCTTAAAGCAATTTATGACAGGAATGAAAACGGGAAATGGGATACAGGGAATTATGAAGAAAAAAGACAACCGGAAAAAGTTGAGTTTTATAACAAAGAAATAAAGGTCAGATCTAACTGGGATTTGAAAATTGAATGGGATTTTGGAACCGAATAAACATGCTTTTTATCAATTACAAAAGACTACTGCGTATTAAGGGAAATATTTTACATTTGTGATGGGGTGAATGACTGAATACTCACGTGAATTTTTAAATATAGTTAAGAAAGAACATTTTAATATGGCAGATAAGAAGAATAATTTAATAACAGCACCCATATTTCTTGCATTTTTATGTATGGGTTTTGGCGATGCGGTTGGACCATTTGTCGGTCTGGCAAAGGAACATTTTCAGTTAACCAATTTTGTAGCAACCCTTATTCAGTTTGTTGGATTTATTATGTTTTTTGTTCTGTCTATACCCATGGGAATATATCAGGACAAGAAAGGAAAAAAACACGTATTAATGTTGGGTTTACTGGTGGCTCTTGCCGGACTGGTTATTCCTGTTTTCGGTGGATTAAAAGAATATTCGGTATTTCTTATTACAGTTTTGTTATTAGGAGGAGGTGCGGCAATATTACAAGTAGCCGGTAATCCGGTTATGAGAGATGTATCACCCGATGGGAAATATTCGCGAAATCTTTCACTGGGACAATTTGTAAAAGCAATTGGATCTCTTTCCGGACCGGTAATTCCTGTTGTTGCAGCCCGCTGGTTTGATGCAGGATGGGAATTAATTTTTCCTATTTACTCCATTGCACTATTAATAACACTGGCGATATTATGGTTTACAAACATTAAAGAAAAGGAAATAGAAAACACAATACCGGCAACATTCAAATCATCATTTCAGCTATTAGGAAATGGTTATGTTGCATTAATGGTGCTGGGAATATTTATTTATGTAGGAGCAGAACAGAGTATGAGTTCCGGGATACCACTTTACCTTGAATCAAAATTCGGCATTGATATTGAAAGTTTAGGAGTTGCAGGTACCGGCTTATTCTTTCTTGCTTTAATGACAGGCAGATTCCTTGGGGCGGTTATCCTGAACTGGATATCTGCACAAAAATTTCTCATGATAACAGTTCTGATTTCTGTTCTGGGAATTTCAGGTATGTTTACAGGTATTGAATCATTGGCAGTGATTAGTATATTTGTTGTTGGAATAGGCTTTGCTAATATTTTTCCGTTGATCTTTTCAATTACTGTAGATCGTATGCCCGAAAGGACGAATGAACTCTCAGGTCTTATGATTTCTGCAATTGTGGGAGGAGCGATACTGCCGCCTGTTATGGGATTGGTTGCCGATATGACCAATATGACTATTGGCTTCTTCGTACCACTTGCCGGAATAGGATATATTTTCCTGGTAGCATTGAAAAACTTAAAACTTGAGCCCACTTCGAAAAGCTAAATTTCAGAGGAGACTCAATCATTAATAAATAAAAATTGTAAAAATGAAAGAAGTAACATACGGACTCGATATTGGTGGAACCAATAGTGTTATTGGAATTGTAGACAAAGAAGGACAAATACTTGCTGAAGACATAGTGTCAACCAGAAAATACACGGTTGTTGAAGATTTTGTTGAAGCATGCCATTCTACCATGCAAAAGCTGAAAGAATCTATAAGTGAAGAAGTAAAAATCGTGGGAATTGGGATTGGAGCGCCAAACGCGAATTACTATAATGGAACAATAGAACATCCGCCAAATCTTGTCTGGGAAGGGATTATACCTCTGGCTGATCTGTTCAAAAAATATTTTGACGTTCCGGTTGTGCTTACAAATGATGCTAATGCGGCAGCTATGGGTGAAATGATCTTTGGCGGTGCCAGGGGTATGAAGCATTTTATAGAATATACTCTTGGAACAGGCCTTGGAAGCGGAATTGTGATTAATGGCGAAATTCTTTACGGACATACCGGATTTGCAGGGGAAATCGGACATATTATTATGAAGCCGGGAGGAAGAGACTGTGGATGCGGAAGACAAGGATGTTTGGAAAATTATGGATCAGCAACCGGATTGGTGAGGACAATGCATGAACTTCTTGGTAAAAGAAGAGATGAAAGCAAACTACGAAAAATTCCTTGTGAAGAGCTGGATTCAAAACAAATTTTTAATGCTGCAAAAGAAGGTGACATAATTGCACTTGAAGCCTTTGATGAAACTGCAAAGATCCTGGCTTTGTCAATGGCAAATGCTGTGGCTTTTTCGAGTCCTGAAGCTATTTTTGTTTTTGGTGGTCTGGCAAATGCCGGCGACCTGCTTTTCAAACCCACCAGGAAATATTTGGAAGAAACACTTCAGATTATGTTTAAGGGAACAGTAAAACTATTACCCTCCGAAATACCCGAAAGTAAAGGTGCAGTGATGGGGGCGAGCGCACTGGCGTGGAATGAAATATTGAATAAATAAAAGATGCGTGAACTCGTAACACCTTAAACATGTTTTCATTTACTC
>JAUWPX010000132.1 GCA_030611395.1 Bacteroidota bacterium
TACTGTTGTTGGTAATTATGATATAGTAAATCTACTTCTTGATAACGGTGCCCAGGTAAACAAAACTGATAATGAAGGGAACACAGCACTAATGATGGCAGCTCAGAATGGTGATACCGGCATAATTAATCTTCTTCTCAAACACCATGCTGAACCGGATCATGTAAATGAATATGGTTTATCTGCATTACATTTTGCTGTAAAAAACGGACATTTGGATGCAGTCAGGTTATTGGTGAACTATGGTGCAGAGATTTCCCCACAGGATAACACAGGATATTCACCATATGCACTTGCCAAAAAGTCTGGTAGCAAGGAAATAAAAGAATATTTATTGTCCCTGAAAGTTAAGAGAATATTCATGCCAACCATCGATAGGTTATTTCTTTCTCCCCGTTTCAAAATAAATGCCGGTGATTTGTATCTCGGAAGTGATATAGGTATTATTGATGAAAATCTGGAAATCGGTTTACAATTAGGCATATTTTCCCGCACTTTTACAAAACAAATTTTTATTAAATCAGACGAAAACATTTCTTATCAGTATTGGGAGAACAGAACGACCCTTGAATTTGGAATTAATAAATATCTGCATCTCTCAAATCTTGCTTCAGGAGCATCTGTTGATTTTTATGCATATAGCAAATTTGTTTATTCATTTGGCGGTAAATATCCGGGATCAGAACAAAAGGCAAAGTCTGTTACAAAAATTGTCCCTGGTTTTGGCATTTGCTGGGGTCAGGAGTTATTTAAATTTAGTGTGGGGTATGAATACTTTAATACCGGTATTGAACCAATAAAGTCGCATTGGATAAACCTTGGGGTTTCTGTAAACTTTTATTTACATAAAAAAGAACTTCGGGATAAAGTAATTGAATGGTATTGATAAATAAAGAAGTTGGCAGTTAGCAATTAGCAGTTGGCAGTCGGCGTTAAGACAAACATTAAAGCCTTTGGTATTACTAATGATGAATTATGAAGAGCTGAGTGCAGAGAGTATTGAGTAAGTCGGGAGTCGACAAAACAGAATATTTACAATAAACTGAGTATGAAAAAGAAAATACTACTGATTTTTTTGGTTTCTGTAATGGCAAATCTTATATTTTCTTGTGATAAAAATTTTAACTTTCTTGAAGTAGATTGCTCTGAGTGCTACCGTATTAAACCTGATAATGGTGAACTAATAATTCAGGTCACAATTAATAATGAAAATCCTGAGGTTCCAATAGCAATTTACAGGGATAAAATCGAATCCGGCAGGATAAGAATAAGAGATACTGTCTCTGAAAAGACGGTCTATATTGAAGTTCCATTAAACCATTATTATTCTGTTAAAGCTGAATATAAGGTTGGTAATGATTCTGTTTTTGCCGTTGATGGGGAAAGAATTGAAACTCATCGTGTTACTGATCAGTGCGATACTACTTGCTGGATTATCAAGGGTGGCAGATATAATCTGAGACTAAAATAAAAAGCCTCATAGTATCAAGTCGAAAGTAAAAAGATAAAAGTATAATATGCTGATAATAATTAATAAAGTGGTCCAAGGATTCTGGCAAGTGATGCAGAAATTCTTTGCTTTAACGGTCGTTTCTTCCACTCCCCTGGAATTACCAGATGGCAGTTCTTAAGATCATTTCGAAAATCATTCTCCAGGCTTACTGTATGCATTTCATTGTATATTAAGGCATTAACCTCAAAGTTAAGGTCAAAACTTCGATAATCAACATTCGCAGATCCAATCGAAGAGAAAACTCCGTCAACCATTAACATTTTTGCGTGATTAAATCCTTTTTCATAAAGGTAAATCCCGATTCCTGCATCAAGCAGTTCTCCTATGTATGAAATTGAGTTCCAATAAGCAATTGTTGAATCAGAGCGTGCAGGTAAAATAATTTTTACATCAACACCACTCAGGGAAGCTGTTTTAAGTGCAGTGAGAATGCTTGGATTAGGTGAGAAATATGGTGTAGAAATATAAATATTCTCTTTAGCTGTACTTATAGCTGCAAAATATGCCTGCATTATGCTTGACCAATCAGAGTCAGGACCACTTGATGTAATCTGTATCAGGCATTCCTCATTAACTTTGTGATCCGGGAAATATCTTGGTTGATGACCAATAATTATCCTTGAAACAAAATACCAGTCGACAAGAAAGATCATCTGAAGTGAATGTACGCTTTCCCCTTCAAGTCTTAAATGAGAATCGCGCCAGAAACCTATTTTCGGATCTCCGTGAATATACTTGTCTGCAATATTAAATCCACCCACAAACCCAATTTTCCCATCCACAACGATAATTTTGCGATGATTTCTGAAATTTGCCTTGCTGGTAAGGTAAGGAAAACGTACTGGCATAAAGGCATAAGTTTTTATACCTTCATTTTTAAGTTCCCTCAGATACTTTTTACTTATCTTCCAACTTCCAACATCATCATAAATAATACGTATCGTCACTCCTTCTCTGGCTTTCTTAACAAGAACATCCTTGATCCTGTTCCCGATATTATCAGATTCCCATCGATAAAACTCCATATGAATATGGTTTTTAGCGTTATTGAGAGCTTTGATAATAGAGCCAAAGGTTTCCTCTCCATTATTAAGAATGTTTGCTTTATTATATTGAGTAAGTAGTGCTTTGCTGTTATTTAATAACAACGTAATAATATTCCTTTTTTCATTGATTTTTTTGTTTTCCAGGAACTTTTGAAAAGGCAACTCATCTACCTGATCCCTGCTCAAACTGCTTATCCTTTCCAGGTCTACCAGTTCTTTCCGTGAAAAGATTTTCACTTTCCTGTAGTTTTGTCCAAAAATCAGATATCCGATAATTCCAATCCCGGGAATAAGAATAATGAATAAACCCCAGGAAATGGTCTTTACAGGATCACGATTCTCAAGGATAACCATAAAAACAGTAAATAAGATGGTCCCACCGTAGAGGATAATAATTACCAGAGCAATGTTACTCCATAGGACGTCCCAATGAATGGCAGAAATCATCTTTATTTGAATTGATAAGAAATAATAAAGTTATAAAAAAAAAAGGGACCAGGGCCCCTCTTTTCTCACTATATTTTATTAAAAATTTAGAAAAATATACCAAGACTGAAAATGAACTGCGGGTTCCTTGAATCAAACTCAAAATCCTCTCCTTCAATATTTACACCATCTCCAAGTTTACTGAGGTTGCCTTCATACCTGATATCGAGTGAAATAGTTTTCAGTAAGTCAAGACCTACACCTGCCTGGTATCCAAATGATGCTCCCTTAAATTTTTCCTCATAACCTGCTTCATCAATAAGATCAGCCTTGCTGTCAATTATTATACTGGCAACAGGACCGGCATTTACACGTGCCGGACCAAATTTAAAGCCAACCAGAACAGGAATATCCAGTTTTTTGAATTCCATTTTTCTAATATTAACATCCTGCGTTATCAAGTTCGTAACTTCTACATCACCACCGGTAGATGAAAAGTATAATTCGGGTTGTATAAAAACTCCAAAAAAAGTAACCTGAGTCATAAGACCGGCATGAAATCCAACGGTACCGGATTTTATTCCTTCCAGCGAATACTCATCAACTCCCTGTGTCACAGTAATAATATCATCCATTTTTATGGTTGACGAACTGATACCACCCTTTACGCCGAATTTAATCTGAGCATTTGCAGCAGCAAAAAGGGATATTGCGATTAGTAATAAAAATACTTTTTTCATATTTATTTTATTTATTTATTTGTAAAACTATTCAGTGCTTAAAGTTAAAAATTCTTCTCAACTTTTTATGCTGAGCGTGGTCGAAGCATAGTTCACTTTTAACTTTAGTCACTTTTAACTTTTTATATAACGATAATTATGATCATTTATTTTCAATTTTAAACATGTTATTAATACTAGTAATATTATTAATTACAGACCTGTTTTTTTATAAAGGGATAAGGCATTTATCAAATCACAGGTTAACAAAAAAACAGAAAAAAATTCTATCCATAATATTCTGGGCTCATAGTATTGGGTTTTTATCTGGTACTTTATTAGTATCCGGATGGATACATAATGATTATGATCCCGCAGTACAACGAAAAATATATTGTTTTGTTGGTTTATTTCTTGCATTTTATATACCTAAGTTACTTTTTATTCCTTTTAATTTTTCCGAAGACATTATTCGCTATGGTTCTATGTTGATCATCCGGATTGCTGGAAAAAGAAAAACCAAGGAAGTGAATAATAATCTGAAAATTACACGAATTACATTTCTCACAAAAGCAGGATTAATTCTTGCAGCAATTCCATTTGGATCTTTAATTTTTGGAATGACTTCAGTAAAATTCAATTTCCGGATAAAAAAAATCAATCTTCAATTCAAAAATCTCCCTGATAAGTTCTCCGGTCTTAGTATTGTGCATATATCCGATTTGCACATGGGAAGTTTATACGGACACCATGAAAAGATTGCCGAAGCTGTAAAAATGATAAATTCCCTTTCTCCCGATATTATTTGCTTTACAGGAGATATGGTTAATGATTTTGCCGATGAAATGAATGGTTGGTTTGAAATACTTGGTAAAATGGAGGCCCGAATAGGTAAGTACTCTATTTTAGGTAATCATGACTATGGTGATTATCATTACTGGAGTTCTGATGAAAAGAAAAAGAAAAACCTGGAAATGATAAAACAGGCTCATCACCGGTTGGGTTTCAAATTGTTATTAAACAAATCAATTACCCTTACAAGTCAGGATAATTCAATAGCAATTATTGGCGTAGAGAATTGGGGGAAACCTCCATTTGCCCAGTATGGTGATATTGATGATGCATGCAAAGGTTTGGAAAAAATCCCATTTAAGATATTACTTACTCACGATCCAAGTCATTGGGATGCTGAGGTGCTCAATAAGAAAGACATCCCTCTTACTCTTTCGGGGCATACACATGGGATGCAATTTGGGGTAAATACTGGAAAAATAAAATGGAGCCCTGTCCAGCTTAAGTATCCAAGATGGTTAGGTCTTTATACTGAAGGAGAGCAATTACTATATGTAAATCCAGGATTGGGATATATTGGATATCCGGGCAGGGTTGGAATATCTCCTGAAATTACTTTTATTAAATTAAAAAGAAAGGCTGCTTCAATAATGAAACAACCTTTATCCAAATCAGTATAAGTTACAGAAACAAATTACATATTTTTAATTATTTCACTTCCAAATTCTGAACACTTAAGTTTTGTAGCACCTTCCATTAGTCTTTCAAGATCGTAAGTTACTCTTTTGCTGACAATTGATTTCTCCAAACCTTTAATTATCAGGTCGGCA
>JAUWPX010000241.1 GCA_030611395.1 Bacteroidota bacterium
CTCCTCGATAAGTTCTTCTTCCGCTTTTGTAAAAATTGATTTCTTAACCATTTTATCTCCTGATACAGATAACAAAATTAGTGATTTTTACATTGTTAATACAAGTTTATCTGAAAAATGATGAGGAAATGAGGTGATTATAGAAAAATAACATTTATGAATCCTTTTCTTAAAATTTCTTTTCCTTCTCCGGTAGTAATTCTCAGGAAATACAGGTAGGTTCCTTCCTGTACTATTGCTCCTCCTATGTAAGATCCGTCCCAACTTTCATACGGATCTTTGCTTTCAAAAATAATGTTTCCCCACCGGTTTTTTATTACAAGATGGTATGTTTTTGGAGTAAAAGAAAAAAATGGTTTAAAACTTCTATTTTTTTCATATAAACTATTCGGGACTAAGGCATTAGGAATGAAGATTTTTGGTTGTAATACTACACATTTTGTGCAGGTTGTACCGGAGCCCCTGATACCATGTGGATTGTTTTCTCCCTCTACAGCATTGATATAATAACAAAACGTTGCATCGTCTACCTTATAAATCAAGTTGTTAAGTTCAACATCATCTGTATAACAAGTATCACCGGCATCAACTGTGGCAATAGGTTCAGAAGGGTTTACCATAGTTTTTCTGTAAACTTCATATTTTCCAACTCCTCCTTTCCATCCAATATTTGGAGTCCATGTCAGGTAGTTAAAGGCATCTTCATTATTTACTGTAAGTATCATTGTGCTTGCAATGTTCGATCTTACAATAATCCGGTTACACGCGTTAATTGCTGCCAACTTATAATAAAATGGTGATAACATATCTTCCGGCTTATCAGCATAAGTAAGTTTTTCTGAATGGTGATCTGCAAAATCAGCAATGGTGTCATACATTCCATTTAGATTATCTGTTCTCAAAAGTTTATAATGATAAATTTCAGATGCCGGATCGATAGTAAATGACAGAGATACTTCATTGTTTTCAGGGTTGATAGTGGCATAGTCTGCATTAATAAAACCGGGAATCCGTGGCATTTGTGTGTACTTGCAAACTTTATTGGAGGTGGAGGTTAAACCGTTTTTATGATTTGCCTGAATATAATAACAGTAATTAAAATATGCTTCAATTGTAGTATCTGCAAAAGAAATTGATTCAGGAGGCAGGGAATCGATAATGGAAAAAGAACCTCCATCTGTGTTTCGAAAAATATTATAATATTCTAAGCTGTCTGCCCAGCCAATGTAAGGTGTCCATGATAAGTTAAGTTCTGCACGGCAGGAATTGAATTGAAGAGTGGTGAAGATTGTGGTATGTTTTTTAGTAGTCTTACTTATTCTTTCGTCTCCAGTTCTTATAGTATCAAGGTTTGCTGCAATTACATATGATTCAGAGAAACGATCAGCATTGGAAAAAATATTTTCATAGCTGGTGGCGGTTGAATCTTTTATTATTGTAATAAGATCATCCCCCCACTCATATGCTCTGTAAATATTATACGCTTTTACCCCTGATGAAGGACTGAGAGACCAAAATATCCATGCATGTCCTGTAGCCGGATCAACTGTCACTCTTTTTAGATCAGGGCTTTCTGGAAGATTACTCTGTGCAAAAACCCATAATGTAGCCAGGTGAAAAAAAACAAAGTATGTAAGGAATTTTCTCTTCATTTTTTTTATCAATAATATTGTAACAAACTTAAGAAAAAATACTATTTACTATTTTCTTGTTTTTACAGCTATATGTTATATTTGTTGTTTCTATGAGAAAAATGAAGTTAATAACAAAACTTTTCAGATGGCGGTCCAGGCATATAGGCGACCGGCAATTTATTTTGATTTTAAGTGTGATCGTGGGAATTGCTTCCGGGTTTGTTGCTGTGATCATTAAAAATGCTGTACGTATTATCAAAAGTATTTTAACTGCCGGATTTTCAAGTGAAGGGTTTAATTACCTCTATATTGTTTTTCCGGCAATTGGTATTTTCATCGTAGTTATCTTTGTTAAATATATACTTAAAAGGCGTGTAGGACATGGTATCCCTATTGTTTTACATGCAATTTCAAAGGAGAACGGAATTCTTCGTTCTCATAACATGTTTTCGTCTATTATCACCAGTGCATTGACCGTTGGTTTTGGAGGATCAGTAGGTCTTGAAGGACCAACTGTTGCAACAGGTGCCGCTATTGGCTCAAATCTTGGTAAATTATTAAGACTTAATTATAGCCAAGTAGTTTTAATGTTAGGCTGTGCTTCGGCAGGAGCAATGTCGGCTATATTTAAAGCTCCCATTGCCGGAATAGTTTTTACACTTGAAGTTATAATGCTTAATCTTTCCATGTCATCAATTGTTCCACTGTTAATATCTTCAGTAACTGCTGCTTTAACCTCATATCTTTTCCTTGGACAAAACACTCTTTATGCTTTTACACTCACTGAGAATTTCAAATTGGCTGATACACCATTTTATATTTTACTTGGATTGTTCGCCGGATTGGTTTCAGTATATTTTACAAGGGTTTATATATTTGTAATTGCAAAGTTTGCGAAAATAAAAATGTGGTACACCAAGCTTATTATTGGTGGTTTTATTCTTGGATTATTGATTTTTCTTGTTCCTTCATTATATGGTGAGGGTTATGATAGTATTAATAATGCCCTGAACGGAGATTATGGATATCTTTTTAATAACACTTTATATTTTGGATTAAAAGACAATATTCCGGCATTTTTTGTTGTTCTGATTGCAATAATTATTTTAAAGGCAATAGCTACTTCAGTTACTTTCAGTAGTGGAGGTGTAGGTGGAATGTTTGCTCCAACACTGTTTCTCGGCGCAAGTACAGGGCTTTTATTTGCTAAAGTATTGAATCAGTTTGACCTCGGTCTCCATGAAGCTAATTTTGTTCTTGTAGGGATGGCAGGCTTGATAGCGGGTGTTATTCATGCTCCGTTAACTGCCATTTTCCTGATCGCTGAGATTACAAATGGTTATGCATTATTCATGCCATTGATGATTACGGCTACAATCTCATACGCAACAATTAAAATATTTGAGTCAAACTCGGTTTATACAATACAGCTTGCAAAACGAGGAGAATTAATTACTCATGATAAGGATAAGGGTGCGTTGTCGCTGATGAGTGTAAAAGATCTTATTGAAGATAATTTTAATACTGTCGGACCTGATGCAACATTAGGTGATCTGGTTGAGGTAATATCAAAATCACAGAGGAATATTTTTCCGGTAATAGATAAGGAAAATCATTTACTTGGTATTGTATGGGTCAATGATATCAGGCATATTGTTTTCAAGACAGAACTTTATGATAGTACTTATGTCCGTGACCTTATGTTTATGCCAACACCATCTGTATCTCCTGATGAATCGATGGAAGATATTGCCCGTAAATTTCAAACTTCCCCTCAT
>JAUWPX010000411.1 GCA_030611395.1 Bacteroidota bacterium
ATTTTAACTGCCGGATTTTCAAGTGAAGGGTTTAATTACCTCTATATTGTTTTCCCGGCAATTGGTATTCTTATCGTAGTTCTCTTTGTTAAATTTATACTTAAAAGGCGTGTAGGACACGGGATTCCTATTGTTTTGCATGCAATTTCAAAGGAGAACGGGATTCTTCGTTCTCATAATCTGTTTTCGTCTATTATCACCAGTGCACTGACCGTTGGTTTTGGAGGATCAGTAGGTCTTGAAGGACCAACTGTTGCAACAGGTGCCGCTATTGGTTCAAATCTTGGTAAATTGTTAAGACTTAATTATAGCCAGGTAGTTTTAATGTTAGGCTGTGCTTCTGCAGGAGCAATGTCGGCTATTTTTAAAGCCCCCATTGCCGGAATAGTTTTTACACTTGAAGTTATAATGCTTAATCTTTCCATGTCATCAATTGTTCCCTTGTTAATATCTTCAGTAACTGCTGCCTTAACATCATATCTTTTCCTTGGACAGGATACTGTTTATGCTTTTACACTCACTGAAAATTTCAAATTGGCGGATACGCCATTTTATATTTTGCTTGGATTGTTCGCGGGATTGGTTTCTGTATATTTTACAAGGGTTTATATGTTTGTAACTACAAAGTTTGAGAAAATAAAAATGTGGTACAACAAGCTTATTATTGGTGGTGTTATCCTTGGATTATTGATTTTTCTTGTTCCATCACTATACGGTGAGGGTTATGAGAGTATTAATAATGCTCTGAACGGAGATTATGGATATATTTTTAATAATACTTTATATTTTGGATTAAAAGACAATATTCCGGTATTTTTCGTTGTACTTCTTTTGATAATTATTTTAAAAGCAATAGCTACTTCTGTTACTTTCAGTAGTGGAGGTGTAGGTGGAATGTTTGCTCCAACACTGTTTCTCGGTGCAAGTACGGGGCTTTTATTTGTTAAAGTATTGAATCAGTTTGGCATCGATCTCCATGAGGCTAATTATGTTCTTGTCGGGATGGCAGGCTTGATAGCCGGTGTTATTCATGCACCGTTAACTGCTATTTTCCTGATCGCGGAGATCACTCATGGGTATGGATTATTTATGCCTTTAATGATAACTGCTACCATTTCTTATGCAACTATTAAATTATTTGAGTCAAACTCGGTTTATACCATACAGCTCGCAAAACGTGGAGAGTTAATTACTCATGATAAAGATAAGGGTGCTCTGTCGCTGATGAGTGTTAAGGATCTCATTGAAGATAATTTTAATACTGTCGGACCTGATGCAACGTTAGGTGATCTGGTTGAGGTAATATCAAAATCACAAAGGAATATATTTCCGGTAATAGATAAGGAAAATCATTTACTTGGTATTGTATGGGTTAATGATATCAGGCATATTGTTTTCAAGACAGAACTTTATGATAGTACTTATGTCCGTGACCTTATGTTTATGCCAACACCATCTGTATCTCCTGATGAATCGATGGAAGATATTGCCCGTAAATTTCAAACTTCCCCTCAT
>JAUWPX010000196.1 GCA_030611395.1 Bacteroidota bacterium
ACCAACTGCCCGGTGTATTGCCCCATCAACACCACCGCCTCCCAGCAGGGATTTGTTGGCTGCATTAACAATAACATCAACCTGCAACCTGGTAATATCACCTTGAATTATTTCTATTCTGTCTTTCATGTTTATCTGATCTTTGCTCCAAGTTCCTTTTCAAAAGTACGAATGAAATTTTGCATCGTTTTGTCTATTCTCTTATCTGTCAGGGTTTTTTCAGTATCCTGGAGGTAGAAACTTATAGCATATGACTTTTTGTTTTTGCCGATTTTTTGATCTTCAAAAACATCAAAAAGGTTTATCTTTTTCAGCAGTTTCTTTTCGGTTTTCCAGGCCAGCTTTTCAATCTGTGAAAAACTGACAGATTTATCAAGAAGAAGAGCCAGATCACGTTTCACTTCCGGGAGTCTGGGAATTTCAGAAAAGGAGATATCATTTTTTACCATCAGATTCAACATTATATCCAACGAGAAAATACCATAATAAACATTCTGGTCAATATCGAAATTCCTGGTTATAGTTGGTTTCAATTGCCCAAATTCAACAATTGTCTTATCAGATGCGAGATATTTTAGCCCTTCGGAAAAGTAGTGTGCCCCGGAAGGAACTGATTCGATATTCTTAGTTGTAATACCTGTTCGTTTAAGTATTCTTTCAATATATGACTTAAGGTGAAAAAAATCGGTTGGTTTATTCTGACTGGTCCAGCCCGGTTCATTTTTTTGTCCTGTAATAAACAGGGCTAAATGTTCCCGTTCACAATAATTGTCAAGTTTATTATCAGAGTCTTTCTTAACCATATAATAGCAGTTTCCGAATTCAAATAGCTTCAGGTTATTTATTTGCCTGTTAATATTATATGATACGGATTCCAGTCCACCATATAATAATGTCTGACACATTACATTAAGATCAGAACTTAGCGGGTTTAATAATTTTACAGCATTTTGTTCATGGAAATCGTGATTATCTTTATAATAATCATAACTGGTTAATGAGTTACACATTATTTCGAAAAATCCCTGGCTTGTTAACAGATCTGATACTTTATTCCGGATTTTTTCTTTATCAGGTTTGGGAATAGCAGAAATCGTAGATACTATCTTATCACTGATTTCAATATTATTATATCCGTAAATTCTTAAAATCTCCTCTATTACGTCTGCTTCGCGAGTTACATCAACGCGGTAAGCGGGGACTTCAAGACTTAGAATATCATCTTTTTCACCGGTTATTTTAATTTCAAGAGCCGAAAGTATTTTTTTAACTATTTCAGCATCAATTTTTTTGCCAACCAGCCTGGTCAGATTTTTGTATGATAGTTCCACAATGTGGTTATTTATTGGCGATGGATATTGATCGACAATATCAGAGGATATTTTTCCACCGGCAATTTCTTTTATTAATAACGCTGCGCGTTTTAGTGCATATATTATCATATCAGGGTCAACTCCTCTTTCAAAACGAAACGAGGCATCAGTATTCAAGGCATGTCTTTTGGCAGTTTTTCTAATATAAACCGGGTTAAAATAGGCGCTTTCAAGAAAAATATTTTGTGTTCCGGTTTTTACACCAGAATCTATGCCGCCAAATACTCCTGCAATACACATTCCATTTTCTTTATTGCAGATCATAAGATCATCCGGGTGCAATTTCCTCTCTACTTCATCAAGGGAAATAAATTTTGAACCCTTAGTGAGTGTTTTTACAATTATCTTATTGCCTGTTATTTTGTCTGCATCAAAGGCGTGCAATGGCTGTCCTGTTTCATGCAATACATAATTTGTTATATCAACAATATTATTAACAGGGACTAACCCAATGGATTTTAGCCGGTTTTGAAGCCAAAACGGGGAGGGTTTAACATTTATTCCCTGTATGGTTAAACCGGAATATCGCGAACATGCTTCCTGGTTTTCGATTTCAACTTCAATTGGCAGATCGTGGTTATCTGCCTTGAAATTATCAACTGATGGTTTTACAACGGAGGAATCTCCTTTTTGTTTCAGGAATGCTGAAAGGTCGCGGGCAACTCCGTAATGTGAACCACCATCTATTCTGTTTGGTGTAAGGCCTATTTCAAATATTGTATCAGATTCAATCTTGAAATAATCTTTTGCCGGGGTTCCAATCTTAGCAGTTTCATCCAATACCATAATACCTTCGTGGGAAACACCAAGCCCAAGTTCATCTTCTGCACAAATCATTCCTTCAGATAATTCACCCCTTATTTTAGTTCTTTTTATAACAAATTCCTTATTGCCTGAATAAAGAGTTGCTCCAATTATTGCTATGGGAACTTTTTGTCCGGCAGCAACATTAGGTGCCCCGCAAACAATACTAAGATATTTTTCTGAACCTATATCAACAGTTGTAATGGTTAATTTATCGGCATTTGGATGTTTCTCAGAAGTTTTAACTTTACCAATAACAACTCCTTCCAGACCACCCTTAACCGATTGGAAAGATCCAACTCCTTCAACCTCAAGGCCAATGTCAGTAAGGATTACCGCCATTTCTTCAGGGTTAAGGTTTGTTTTTACATATTCTTTCAGCCAGTTGTACGAAATTTTCATAGTATCTCAGGTCATAATGATTTGAAAAAGTAAAAGTAAGGAATTTTGTGCAAATCCCATAGACAGCAATAAAATAAGGATATACAGAAAACCTTAAAACTTAACCGCCAACTTGTAACTTGACTGGATTTCAATATATTTGTAGCCTCAGCCTTCTTTTTAGTAATTTCGATATAAATATATGGAGAAAGAAAAACTAATATTAATTACAAACGATGATGGGATTGAAGCCAGGGGCTTGAAATCTTTAATTGAAGTGGTAAGGGAGTTTGGCAAAGTGGTTGTTGTAGCGCCTGAAGAAAGCCAATCGGGAATGTCACATGCAATAACTATGAAATTTCCCTTAAGGATACGAACAGTGAAAAATGAGGAAGGGTTAGAAATATATAGTTGTAACGGGACTCCGGTGGATTGTGTTAAGCTGGCGGTTCATCAGCTATTGGGGAGGAAACCGGATATGCTGGTTTCAGGTATTAATCATGGCTCTAATGCCTCGGTAAGTATTGTATATTCCGGGACAATGGCAGCTGCTATTGAAGGAAGTATAAATAAGATTCCTTCTATTGGTTTTTCATTACTTGATTATTCTGCTGATGCTGATTTTGAAACATCCGGGATTTATGTCAGACGCATAATAGAGAAAGTTTTTATGAATGGCATAGAAAAAGGTATATGCCTGAATGTTAATATTCCGGTTGGAAAAGAAGACGAGTTGAAAGGAATTAAAGTATGCAGGCAAACAGATGGATATTGGCAGGAAGAATTCGATAAAAGAGTTGATCCGGATAAACGGGAGTATTATTGGCTTACCGGCTATTTTAATAACTCCGAGCCACTTGCAGATGATACTGATGAATGGGCACTTAAAAATAAATTTGTGTCTGTAGTTCCAATCCGGATCGATTTTACATCCTATTCCAGGATTGAAGAATTAAAGAAATGGAAGTTTTAGAGAATCAATCGGCAGTCCGCAGTCCGCAGTCGGCAAAAGGCAATTGGCAAAATACAGATTAACCAAAAAAATTAGATATTAATATTTAATCATTTTAGCATTCAATCATTCAATCATTTACGCATTTATTTATGCCTGGAATTCAAATAAATAAAAAACCAAACCTGGATACTACTGTCACAGGGACGTTGTTTGGAATATTTGTGCCAATTATTACCTTTTTTGTTATATACTTTGTTCTGTCAGGCAATCAAACACTGAATGACTATCTGCAGCGTCTTTTTGATCGAAATATTCAAGGTCATTTTATAAGTATTTCAGTTATTCCTAATCTGTTAATTTTTTTTATTTTTATTTGGCTTTATAAAATGAAAGCTGCCAGAGGAGTTTTATTAAGCACCTTTTTATGGGCTTTCTTAATTCTGGCAATCAGGCTTTTCGGATAATTC
>JAUWPX010000124.1 GCA_030611395.1 Bacteroidota bacterium
GCTACCTGGTTTTTTAGCCCGGGATCATCAACCACGATAAAACTCCAGGGTTGTGCATTGCACGCCGATGGAGCTAATCTGCCGGCTTCCAGGCACCGGTCTATCTTTTCTTTTTCAACCTGTTTGTCTGAATAACTCCTGATGCTTTGCCTTTTTTTTACTAATTCAAGAAAATCCATTTTTTTCATTCTATATTTTATATTTTCAAAAGTGTTACGGGATACAAGTTACGAGTTAAGGTTTTTTCGCCCAGTCGCCATCTCGCCCAGTCGTTCCTTCTCTTCTTCTAGTACCCGACTGCCTGTCCATCTTTCCGTGATTCTGATGCTCCAAAAAAGACCCTGTTTTTCTTATCCCACATAATAGCCTGATAACCACCAAATCCACCGGTTGTCCATTCTATACCATGACCTTTTTTCATTAATGAGCGGAGCGTTTCATATGATATTCCTGATTCGAGAAAAACAGTCCCGCCATTAGTCATTTTACTGCCGGTAGGTTGTGATGAACCACCATGACGTATCCGTGGAGCATCACCTGCTTCCTGGAGGTTCATCCCAAAATCAATTATATTAACAACAATCTGCGCGTGCCCCTGTGGTTGCATCGAGCCACCCATTACACCAAAACTTATCCATGGTTCTCCATCTTTTGTAATAAATGCCGGGATAATTGTGTGGAAAGGTCTTTTCCCAGGTTCAAATTTATTGGCATGACCTTCCTCAAGTGAGAATAATTCTCCCCGGTCTTGTAAAATAAATCCAAGTCCGGGTGGTACCATGCCTGAGCCCATTCCCCGGTAATTACTTTGAATAAGACTGACCATTGTCCCTTCATTATCAGCTACTGTCAGATAAATTGTATTACCATGCTCAAGTTTTCCTGCTTCTACCTTTCGTGCAGCAAGATTGGGATTTATTAACTTTGCCCGTTTCATTCCATATTCTTTTGATATTAGCCGGTCGAGCGGAATATCAGCAAAATCAGGATCAGCATAATATTTAGCTCTGTCCTCAAATGCAAGTTTTTTTGCTTCAACAAAGTGATGAATATAATCATCGCTGCCAAATCCCATAGAGGCAATGTCGAATACTTCAAGTATATTCAGTATTTGCAAGGCGGCAGTACCCTGACCGTTAGGGGGCAGTTCCCATACATCATATCCGCGGTAATTGGTTGAGATTGGTTCTACCCACTCAGAATGATGTTTTGCAAGATCTTCAAAAGAGAGGAATCCTCCTTGTTCATGCATGAACTTATCAATAACATGGGCCATTTCACCTTTATAAAAAAAATCTCTTCCCTGACCGGCGATTTTTGATAATGTTTCAGCAAGGTATGGATTTTTGAAAATTTCACCTTTTTTGGGAGCGTTACCTCCCGGCATAAAGATCTCTTTGAAATTCGGGAATTTTTGTAAATAACGAGCGTTTCCCTGCCAGTAGTAAGCTATTAATTCGGTGACCGGAAATCCGTTTTTCGCATAATTAATAGCCGGCTTTAATACTTCCTGCATAGGAAGCTTGCCAAATTTGTCGTGTAATTCGAACCATCCATCAACACAGCCAGGAACTGATACCGGCAGGGGACCATAAGAGGGTATCCTGTTGTATCCTTCTTTTTTAAAGTAATCCAGTGTGAGAGACTCAGGTGATCTTCCACTGGCATTAAGTCCGTATAATTTTTTTGTTTTTGCATCCCATATAATGGCAAACAGATCGCCTCCAATACCATTTGAGACCGGTTCAACTAACCCTAAAACAGCATTTGCTGCGATAGCTGCATCAATTGCGTTGCCACCATTTTTTAATATATCCAGAGCTGCCTGGCTGGCAAGAGGTTGGCTTGTACATGCCATACCATACTGAGCAATAACCTCCGAACGTGTTGCAAAAGATTTGCCCGTTATTCTATCCTGTGAAAAAAGATTGGTAAAACAAAAAGTCGCAATAATTATTAGAACTATTAATCGTTTCATTTGCTTAAATAATTATTTGGTAGTGTTAATAATAAGGATTTTTTATTATGTTTTTATTGCCCAAGATAAGTAATATTATCAGGAATCAGATAGGATAAAAGATATTTTAATGTATCGGAATTTGCTTATTTCGTTTCCCGAAAACAAGTTGTATAATATGTTTTATGATCTATTTTAATTGTTTCATTATTGTTAAATTAGCGAACTTAAAAAATGAATTTATAAATCAAAAAATTATTTAGTCGTGAAAAAAATTTATTTAATATTGTTTTTATCAGGAATCTTTATGATATCCTGTCAAATTAATAAGACTGGTGAAATGGAAACAAAAAATCCGTTTTTTGAAAAGTATGAAACACCTTTTAATGTTCCAGATTTTGAACAGATCAATAATGATCATTTTATACCTGCATTTAGAAAGGGCATGGAGGATCAGATGAAGGAGATAGAGGTGATTGCTAACAATAATGAAGAACCCTCATTTGAAAACACGGTGGTTGCTCTTGAAGAAAGTGGCGTTTTGCTGACCAGGGTAAGTAATGTTTTTTATAATCTTTTGTCCTCTATAACTAATGATACCCTTCAGAATATTGCTAAAAAGGTAGCCCCGGAGTTATCAAAGCACAGGGATGATATTTTATTAAATGCACACCTATTTTCAAGAATAAAAATTGTTTATGGCAATATGGATTCTTTGGAACTAAATCCTGAACAAGCAAAATTGCTTGATGAAGCATATAAAAGGTTTGTTAGAGGAGGTGCTAATCTTGATGAAAACGACCAGGGAGAATTTAGAAAAATCAATGAGAAATTATCGCTTTTATCATTAAGCTTTGGTGATAACCTACTGGCCGAGACTAATTCATTTACACTGGTTATTGACAATAATGAAGATCTTGCCGGATTACCCGAGCCGGTTATTGCATCTGCTGCTGAAACAGCTGCACAGAAAGAAATGGAAGGCAAGTGGGTATTTACCCTTCAGAAACCGAGTATGATCCCATTTCTTCAATATTCGGAAAAAAGAAATTTTAGAGAAAAAATATTTAAAGCTTACATAAATCGCTGTAATAATGGCAATGAATATGATAACAAGGAAAATGTAGTTGAAATTGCATCATTGCGATTAGAAAGGGCAGTTTTGTTAGGGTATAAAAATCATGCAGATTATGTACTTGAGGAAAACATGGCAAAAGAACCACAAAAAGTATACGATTTCCTTAATAAAATTTGGGATCCGGCATTGCTTGTGGCTACGAAAGAAGCTGACGAGTTGCAAAAGATGATGGATGCTGAAGGTAAAAATGGGCAATTGCATCCCAGTGACTGGTGGTACTATGCTGAAAAACTCAGACAACAGAAATATGAACTTGATGAAGAGATGTTAAGACCTTATTTTGTTCTGGATAATGTTAGAGAGGGTGCTTTTTATGTTGCTGCCCGGTTGTATGGATTGAAAATTGAAGAAAGATCAGATATTCCGAAATATCATAAAGATGTTCAGGTTTATGAGGTCAAAGAGGCCGATGGTTCTCATGTAGGTATTTTGTATATGGATTTCTTTCCGCGAGACAGTAAAAGAGGAGGAGCATGGATGAGCAGTTATCGGAAACAGTATCGCAGGGATGGTGAAAATATTACTCCTGTTATTACAACGAATTTCAATTTCACCAAACCAACAGGAGATAAACCGGCACTGCTTAACTTCGAGGAGGTTAGTACATTATTCCATGAATTTGGACATGCATTACATGGATTGCTTTCTAATTGTCAATACAGGAGTCTTTCAGGAACTTCAGTGGCCAGAGATTTTGTTGAGCTTCCTGCACAGATAATGGAAAACTGGGCTACAGAGCCTGAAGTTATGAAGGTCTATGCAAAACATTATGAAACAGGAGAACCTATTCCTGAAAATCTTGTAGAAAAATTGAAAAAAAGCAAGCATTTTAATCAGGGATTTGTTGCGGTTGAATACCTGTCAGCTTGTTTTCTGGATATGGACTGGCATACAAATAAAATGACCACAGAGATAGATATGCTTGATTTTGAAGATATATCTATGGATAATATTAAAATGATCCCTGAGATTGTTGTAAGATACCGAAGTACATATTTTGCTCATATCTTCTCAGGTGGATATTCCTCAGGTTATTATAGCTATATTTGGGCAGAGGTACTGGATGCTGATGCATTTGCTGCTTTTAAAGAAACAAGCTTGTTCGACTCTGAAACAGCTACAAAGTTCAGGAAAAATGTTCTTGAAAGAGGAGGTACTGATGATCCAATGAATCTTTATATAAAATTCCGTGGTGCTGAACCTAAAATTGAGCCAATGCTTCAAAGAAAGGGTCTGATTTAATTTATTTAATAAAATCTAATGAATAAGATTGTTGATAAGGAGTATTTTTCTGATAATGTCGTAAAACTTGTAATCGAAGCTCCTGAAATTGCAAAGAGCAGGAAAGCGGGGCATTTTATTATTTTACGTGTAGGTTCAAAGGGTGAACGAATACCCTTAACAATAGTTGGATCTGATACGGAAAAGGGGACAATAACAATTATTGTTCAAAAAATGGGTGTCTCTTCAATAAAACTAGTGAATCTGGAGGTTGGAGATTACATAACTGATGTTGTAGGGCCCCTTGGTAATGCAACCCATATTGAAAAAGTCGGAACAATTCTAGCTGCCGGCGGTGGTGTTGGTGTTGCTCCTATGTTACCTATTGTTGAGGCATTTAAGAAAGCAGGAAACAAGGTTATTACTGTTCTGGCTGCCAGAACAAAGGAATTGGTTATTCTGGAGGAACAAATACGGGAATTCTCTGATGAAGTAATTATTATGACTGATGATGGTTCCTATGGGAAAAAAGGTTTGGTTACACATGGTATGGAAGAGATTATTAAAAGAGAAAAAATAGATCTTGCTGTTACTGTTGGTCCTGCAATAATGATGAAATTCGTGGCCTTGCTGACAAAAAAATATAATATACACACCCTTGCCAGTTTGAATACTATTATGGTTGATGGTACCGGGATGTGTGGTGCATGCAGGGTTACTGTTGGGGGTAAAACCAAATTTGTTTGTGTTGACGGACCTGAATTTGATGCACACCAGGTTGATTTCGATGAAATGTTGAGCAGGTTAAGCGCCTATAAAAAACAGGAAGAACAAGCTTACGACCACTATATTGATAAATACAGAAAAGCATAAGGATGGTAGATAGAATACTTGAATATCTAAAAAAGGAGAGAGAAAAGGAATGGAGAGTTGAACTCCGGGGTAAGATAAAGGCTAAGGATAGAACCAGCCTTGAAAGACTGGATATGCCTGAAGAGGATCCGAATGTAAGAAATAAAAGTTATGTTGAAGTTAATAGAGGATTGTCGGTAGAGCAGGCAATGCATGAAGCCCGGCGTTGTATTGATTGCGTTAAACCAACCTGTGTTGAAGGATGTCCTGTATTAATTGATATTCCTAAATTCATAAAAAAAATTGAAGCAGGTAAGTTTCTTGAATCTGCCAAAGTTTTGAAAGAAACAAATGCTTTGCCTGCTGTATGCGGTCGTGTGTGCCCTCA
>JAUWPX010000253.1 GCA_030611395.1 Bacteroidota bacterium
AACAATGCTTATCGGAAACAATATTGCCCTGGTGATTTACGGTATCTTTATGGCAATACTGCTTGAACCACTGATATATACACTAACTAAGCATGATATAAATATCCTTATCCTGCAAACAATTATTTCCACCCTTATAATACTCCTTACTGCAGAGTTCCTTCCAAAAACTTTATTCAGGATAAATCCAAATTCATTTTTAAAGATTTTTGCTATACCGGTATTATTGTTTTTCATAATTTTTTACCCGGTAAGTAAAATAACTATATATATATCCAACTTCATCCTTGGAGCCTTCTTCAAAATAGAAACAGGTAAGAAGCAGGAAAATATTGTTTTTGGTAAAGTGGATATTGATAACCTGATGAGTGAGAAAATGGCAGAGCACAAAAATAAGAAAAATGACAACCTTGATTTCAGAATCTTTCAGAATGCTCTTGATTTTTCTGATGTAAAACTCCGTGAATGTATTGTTCCCAGAACAGAGATAATAGCTGTTAAAAACAACAGTGAAATTGAGACTCTTCAACAGAAATTCATTGAGACAGGTTTATCCAAAATTCTTGTTTTTAAGGAATCAATCGATCAGATCATCGGGTATATCCATATGAAAGATATGTTTAATAACCCTGATAATATTGAATCAAACATTATTGATGTATCAATTGTTCCGGAAACAATGCCGGCCAACAAGCTACTTGAAATGTTTGTTAAGGAAAAAAAGAACATCGCTGTGGTGGTTGATGAATTTGGAGGAACTTCAGGTATTGTTACAATTGAAGATATCCTGGAGGAAATATTCGGAGAAATTGAAGATGAACATGATACTTCAAAACTCACCGAACAGAAAATTAATGAGCATGAATATATCTTTTCAGGCCGTCTTGAAGTTGACTATCTTAATGAAAAATACAATCTCAATCTGCCCAAACACGATGAATATGAAACACTTGCCGGCCTGATCCTGCACTTCTACGAGAGTATACCAAAACCTAAGGAACGTATCATAATTGAGTTATATGAATTCAGAGTACTGGAAGTTAGTGAAACGAGGATCGAACTGCTCAATCTTAAGGTATTACCCGATAAAAGAAAAAGATGAAGAGAGGGAATAAACTCATCAACAAATAAACAAATAAACTTGTGCATTAAGAGTTTATGTTAGCAGTATTTTTATTCATTCCATATCAAAGGAAACGCTAAAATATTTATATATTTGCAGGCTGAATTTTTGCAACAAATTAAAATACTAAATACTACATGGCAACATTACAAAAAATCCGTGATAAAGGAGGAGTTCTGGTAGCAATTATTATAGGATTAGCACTTTTGGCTTTTATTTTAGGTGATTTTAAAATTGGAAAAGGATCCGGGAAATCGAAAAATTATTATGAAATAGCGGAAATTGCCGGAAAATCTATTACTTATCAGGACTTTGAGGAAAAAATAAATAAACTAACCGAAATTTATAAATTAACCGGTAGCGGGATTATAGATGAAAGCACCTCGGAAAATATCAGGGATCAAAGCTGGCAACAACTAATCCGCGAAATTATTCTGAATGATGAATACACGGAATTGGGACTGGGTGTATGTAGTGATGAGTTATTTGACCTGATACAGGGAAACAATCCTCATCCTTTTGTCAGGCAAATGTTTACTGATCCGCAAACAGGAAGAATGAATAAACCGGCACTGATAAATTTCCTGAAAAATATGGATAATGATCCAACCCAAAAAGCTTACTGGTTGTTCATGGAAAGCGAAATTGTAAACGACAGGTATTTCACAAAATATAACAACCTTGTTAGCAAAGGATTATACCCTACACATAATCAAGCTGCAATTGAGTTTAATGAGTTAAATAAAAAGGTTGATTTTAATTATTTTGTAAAACGATTCAATACTATTTCCGATAGCGCTGTTACAGTAAATTCAAAAGACCTTGAAAATTATTACAAGGAACATAAAGATAATTACAAACAATCGCCTGCAAGAACTATTGAATATGTTATTTTCACTGTAGAGCCGTCTGAAGCAGATATTTCTGAAAATGAAAAGTGGATCAATGGTATCAAATCTGAGTTTGAAAAGGCTGAAGATGTGAAAGAATTTGTTAACCTTACGGCCGACACACGGTTTGAGGATATTAACCATACCATGGATGAATTCCCGGAAATTATCAGTGGATTTGTTGATACTGCTGAATTAGGAGAAGTTTACGGACCATATTTTGAAAATGAAACTTACAAACTGGCAAAAATAGCTGAGATAAACTTCCTGCCTGATTCTATACATGTCCGCCATATACTCATATCTGCCGGTCAGAACAGAAGCTTTAGTAACGCGGAATCTACTGCAGACAGTCTGAAAACACTGATTGGAAATGGCGCTAATTTTAACACAATTGCCATTACTTTCTCAGACGACCAGGGGTCAGCCCAACTTGGAGGTGATCTTGGATGGTTCCGTGAAGGACAAATGGTTAAACCCTTTAATGATGCATGTTTTCAAGGAATAATTGGTGATCTGACCATAGCTGAAACTCAATTTGGTTTTCACATTATTGAAATACTTGAAAAAGGCAGCACTGTGAAAAAAATCAAAATAGGAATAGTCGACAGAAAACTGGAACCAAGCTCAACTACATATCAAAACATTTATTCTGAAGCAGGTCGTTTTGCCGGCATGAACAACACATATGAGAAATTCAGTGAGACTGTTGCGGGTGAAGATTATGATAAACGAACAGCTAACGATTTAAATCCAACGGACAAAGAAATTCCCGGTCTTAATTCACCAAGGAATATTATACGATCGGTTTTTGAAGGCAAGGAAAATGAAATTGTACTTGATTTTAATGGGAAGGCTGTTTTTGAACTGGGTAACCAATTCGCAGTTGTATATCTAACAGGTGTAAAAAAAGAGGGATTTTCTAAGCTTGAAGATGTTGAATCAGATATCCGCCTTAATGTTATGAAGGAGAAAAAAGCATTGAAAATAATAGAAAATATAAAAGCCGGGATGGGTGAAACAGAAACTATTGAAGAACTTGGAATAAACCTGGGAGTAAATATTGAAACTGCAACCGGAATCTCTTTCAATTCATTTTCAGTTCCCGGAGCCGGGATAGAACCACAGGTAATTGCCACCGCAGTTAATAGCGATCAAGGTGTACTTGCCGGTCCTGTTAAAGGAAATAACGGAGTATATGTTATTACTGTCACAAATATTACAAATGCGGAAGAAACTGATGACCTTACTGCAATATTAAACCGTTTAAAAAGCACCTATAATTCCAGAGCCGGTTA
>JAUWPX010000227.1 GCA_030611395.1 Bacteroidota bacterium
GCTTCCAGAATTTCATCATTTGCAGCATCGCCTTCAATATAAAGCAACAATTCATCTTCACGAATTTTTTGAGTTAAAGATTCATTTTTTTCAATAATAACAAAATCCTGTTTATGCTCATGAAGATTAACAGCAGCCTGTTTCCCATTTCTTCCGTAACCGCAAACAATTACATGGTTCTTTAATTTCCCAATTCGTTTTTTCACTTTGTTATCTTTATAATAATTCCTGAAAATTCCATCAACAATATAGCGTGTAAAAGTAGTAACAGCATATGCAAAAATACCAAAACTAAAAATTATCAAAAAGGCAGTAAAAACTCTACCAATATCTGACAGAGGATGGACCTCCTGAAATCCAACTGTTGCCACAGTTATAATGGTCATAAAAAAGGCCTCGATAAATGAAAACCCTTCAATTATCATAAACCCAATAATGCCAATACAAACAATACTAATCAATAGTATAAAAGCGTAAACAGCCGGCTTGAATTCACTCTTCATTTAAATTTTGACGTATTAACTTATTTCCGATTTGGCAATTTAAACATTTTTTCTGATTACAATATACATTTTTAAGCTGTAATAATGCTTGTGAATCAGATGCATTTTCTGCTTTTATGCCCAGCTTTCTCCACTTAATAATTATTGAATTATCCTCGGGGGGCAAACTTTCAAGAATATCAATTGCACGTTCACTCAGATCAGTAATTCCTTTTGATTTACCATAAAGGAATAAAAAAGGAACCACTGTATTGATCAAAATGTTATTAATGCCGGTTTCACCGATCCTTTTTTCTTTTTTTGTTGATTTTTTACCAAAACGGTAATGTTCATCCCAGTATTCGGATGCAGAAATTCTAAAAAAATCTTTAATTATGCCCGGATCTTTTGTATTAATGATTTTAGAAAACAGAAAAGATGAATGGTGAATAAGCATGGAAAACTGTGCAATCCGGATTGTAGGAAAATTAGAAGGTCTTAGCCGCATAAATTTCCAAAGATGCTCTCCGAGAGGTTTCAGAGAAAATTTTTTCTGAAGAAATTCATACTCCTTTTTTAATTTACACTGATAATCATCAACCGGAAAAGCCGTTTGCAAAAAACCTGCCTGTCCGAAAAGCATTGCCTCAATTTGCAACAGGTTATCTTTATGTTTCCCAAGGTATTTCAGTGGCAATGACCTGGCAAGGAATCTGAATGGTTCACTATTCTTTTTAAAACCGAAGCTTCCTGCCAGTGCCTGGTAAAATGATTCTTCCCAGCTTTGGCTATTTTGTAATAATATTTGCTGTATATCACCGGTTTTGCTTTCGATTCTTTCAACCGACAATTTAAACAACCATTGTTTAATAAAAAACGGATCTACCCTGAATATTTGATTTTTGCATGGTATCCATTGCCGGTTTAGCAATAAGATTTCATAGTTTTCATAGAGGCTGTCCTTAAACGTCAATTCCATTGCAGGGATAGGATCCCCGGTACTTCTGGTTACAATCCGGTCATCTTTGAACACGACATGCAAGATTACATTATCGTATGCTTTATTTTTATTATGTCCATGTTTTTGCCAGTCAGATGAAAAGATATGTATCTCGACATTTCCTACCCACAAAGTTCCGTCAATTTTCACTTTAGCATTAAAAAAATCGGGACCGGCATCTGAATTATGCTGACCAGGATATATAATTTCAATCTTCTCTCCTGATGTTGCCTGGAGGTCATTTATATTAAACAACTCATACATCCAGACAAAATGAAGAAATTCTTCTTTCATTATAATTGAAGGAATTATATAGTTTAGCAGTTAATTCTAAAGATAACTACAATATTTGGTTTTGGAGCAAAATAGCAGCCATTTTATCTTTAACAATTTTTGCTTCTTCACCGGCTTTTTGTGCAAATTTATCTGAGCTGTCAGCAAATATTATCCCACGGGATGAGTTAACTATCAATCCGCATTTATTATTAATTCCATATTCAGCCACATCTTCCAAACTTCCACCCTGGGCTCCTATACCGGGAACCAGAAGAAAATGACCGGGAATTATCTTGCGTATATCTCTTAACATTTCTGCTTTTGTAGCACCAACCACATACATCATATTATTTTCCGTTCCCCATCCTGAAGATATCTGTAATACTTTCTCAAATAACCGGGTTTGATCTTCACGATCTACCGAAAATTGAAAATCATTTGCTCCACTGTTTGATGTAAGAGCAAGGAGGATCACCCATTTATCCGGATATTCCAGAAATGGTGACACAGAGTCCTCTCCCATATAAGGCGCCACTGTAATAGCGTCAAAATCAAGGCGCTCGAAAAATGTTTTTGCATACATTCTTGATGTATTACCAATATCACCACGCTTGGCATCGGCAATAAGAAATATGTCAGGGTATTGGGATTTTATATAATCGACTGTGTTTTCAAGGGATATCCATCCATCAGCACCACGTGACTCATAAAAAGCAATATTTGGTTTATAAGCCACTGCATATTCATGTGTAGCATCAATAATTTCTTTATTAAACCTGAAAACAGGATCTTTCTCCCCGTGAAGTACTGCGGGGATCTTCTCAATATCGGAATCCAGTCCGATGCACAGAAATGACTTCTTCTTTTTTATATTATTGAAAAGTGTATTTGAGTCCATAATCTTTTACTTGTTTTAGTCCAATCCGCTTTCTTTGAGGCGTTCAGCATTTTCAGCCACTTGAAGTTTGTCAATTATTTCCGTGATATCACCGTTCAGAATTGCTTCAAGATTATACATTGTCAGGTGGATCCGGTGGTCGGTCATTCTTCCCTGAGGATAATTATATGTTCGGATTTTTGCTGATCTGTCACCGGAGGAAACCATTGTCTTCCTTTTTGAAGAAATATCATCAAGATATTTCTGATACTCAAGATTATATAACCTGGTACGCAATTCCACCATAGCTTTATCCAGGTTTTTCAACTGTGACTTCTGGTCCTGGCAAGTCACAACAATACCGGTAGGAATATGTGTAAGCCTGATTGCCGAGTAGGTTGTATTAACCGATTGTCCTCCCGGTCCTGATGAGCAATAGGTGTCTTTCCTAATATCATCCTGCTTTATCTCGATATCAAACTCTTCTGCCTCAGGCAAGACTGCCACTGAAGCCGCAGAAGTATGAACTCTTCCCTGTGTTTCAGTTTGAGGAACTCTTTGAACGCGATGTACACCAGACTCATATTTCATGATTCCGTAAACCCCTTCACCTGATACAGAAAAGACAATTTCTTTAAATCCGCCGGCAGTACCTTCCGAGATCCTTCCAATCTCAATTTTCCATCTTTTTGTTTCACAAAACTTAGTATACATACGGTACAGATCGCCTGCAAATATACTGGCTTCATCACCTCCTGTACCTGCTCTTATTTCAACAACAGCATTCTTGCCATCCTCAGGATCCTCGGGGATAAGTAATAATTTGATATTTTCTTCCATTCCCGGAAGTTTCTCATTCAGTTCCTCAAGCTCCAATTTTGCCATCTCCCGCATTTCAACGTCCTTTTCCTTTTCAAGCATTTCACGGGTTGATTTTATATTACTAAGAACATTCTTGTAT
>JAUWPX010000029.1 GCA_030611395.1 Bacteroidota bacterium
AAGTAAACGCCTTGGTTACCAGGTTGAGAAGGTGCTCCAGATGGCAATATTTGATAGAGGAAAAATTAAATTAAACCGTGAAGAAATTGATGTCCATTTACTATTATCCAATGTAGCATCAAACTTTGAGATGCAGGTTAATAATAAAAATGGCAATATTATTTTGGACCTAAACGCGAAAAAAACAATTATCAGAGCAGATGAAGTACATTTTTTAAATATCTTATCAAACCTTGTTGATAATGCTATAAAATATTGTAATGCAAAACCTGAGATAACTCTTTCTTCATGGGACACCAGGAAAAAATTGTTTATTGCAATAAAAGACAATGGGATTGGTATCTCAAAGCAGGACCAGAAAAGAATATTTGAAAAGTTCTATCGTATTTCAACTGGCAATATTCACAACGTAAAAGGATTCGGGCTTGGTCTTTGTTATGTTAAAACCATTATTGAAGAACACGGAGGCTCAATAAATATTGAAAGTCAAACCGGAAAAGGTTCACGTTTTATATTATCATTCCCGTTCAATACAAATAATCATGGGTAAGACAAGAATACTGCTAGCTGAAGATGATGAGAACCTGGGATCTCTGTTAAAAGAATATCTGAATGCCAAAGGCTATGAAACCGAGCTCTTCAGTGATGGCAATAAAGCATATAAAGGTTTTATCAGGGAATATTTTGATCTTTGCCTTCTGGATATTATGATGCCTGAAAAGGATGGATTTACACTTGCCCGAGAGATAAGGCAAAAAAACAGTGATATACCAATACTTTTTCTCACTGCAAAATCGATGAAAGAAGATGTTTTGGAAGGGTTTTCAATAGGTGCTGACGATTATATTACCAAGCCTTTCAGTATGGAAGAGCTTCTGTACCGTATCGAAGCTATCCTTCGCCGAACTAAACAAGACATAGTACAGGAAAACAAAATTTTCCAGATTGGTCAATATCTTTTTGATACGAAAAATCAATTTCTTAAAAAAGGAAACCAAACGAAGAAACTTACAACTAAAGAATCAGAATTACTGAAACTTCTTTGCAACAATATGAATAAAGTTCTTGAAAGGAATTTTACATTACGCACTATCTGGATTGATGATAATTACTTTAATGCCCGCAGCATGGATGTATATATCACTAAGCTTCGCAAATACCTGAAAGATGATCAGTCAATTCAGATCATAAATGTACATGGGAAAGGCTTTAAACTTATTTGCTAAATATGCTTGCCGTCCTAATCCTGGTTGAGGTGCCAGTTTTCAGGTCTGTGATAACCTTTCATTTTTGAATATTCCTTTGCCTGGTGCATAAAAGCCTGCAACCTTAATTCCAGTGCAGCATCATCCTGTCCGTCATAAGCAACACTTTCATACGGAAAGCCTCCATGATCCTGCTTGAATCTGTGTGATACTGAAGCAACTAATGTACCCGGCATACATGTAAATGGCAGGATATTAACAATACCGGATATATCCATTTTAGACAATAATACCGAACTTCCTAAATTTAACACAGGATCACCATCATAATGTTTATGGATATATGGCTCACAGTTTGACATCATTTCATGTACTGATACATCCCGCTTTTCTTCAAAAAGACCATGTATTGCTTTATGCAGGGTTTTGGCACTGATATTTTGCGAAAATCCCTGGATTTTTGATTTAAGCAAACCTTTATAATCCCCTTTCCACAAGCTATCCCGTGTGTATCTGTGAGTAGAATAAGTCAACCACTCGGAGAACGGAGCGACATATGTTTCTGCACCGAATTCTTCAAGCCTGTCGATCACGAACCCACTGCAGAATGAATTGTCCCTCATAAAAGCCTCACCGACAACGGCAATTACCGGTTTTCTCTCACCATTTGCAAGTTGTATATACTTAAATTTTTGAGCTTCATTGTGCAATGTTTCAGCAAGATCTTTTGCTCCTCTTTCAATTGAGGCAGTCACTGCATTCAGAGCATTCTTGTAAACCCTGTCGGTTTCTCCTTTAATGACCTCATATGGCTTTCTCTCCTGCTTCAATTTTCGCAGAAGATCTATTGCTACAATACCTTTCCATGCAGCAAACCGTAATTTAGTCCCATGTCCACCGGAAATGTCCGCGTACGATGTATCATTACTGGGGGAAATAATTTTAACATCTTTATAACCGAGACGATCAAAAATGATCCTTTGTAATTTGTTGTATTGTCCAAATCTACATGGACCATTATGATCCGGCATAAAGAAACTGATCTTTGCCGGATCTACTCCGGGTTCCTGTAACTTCTGCAGAAAGCTTCCGGTTGTACAGATCATTGGGAAACATTCCCTGCCAGATGTATATTTTCTACCCAATTCAAGCGCTTCTTTATCCGTCATAGGCAGTACTTCGGCACTCATACCAAAACTTCTAACAGCCGCAGCCATTGCATATCCACCATCACACATATATGGAAGATACAGTATCCTGTCTTCTGCAGGAACAGAACTCATAATCCCTGGTCTGTAAACTTCCACTTTCTCCTTTTCTACCATTCTTGATCCTTTCAGGCTATCGAGGAAAGCTTCATACCGTGTGATCATTCCGGCATCTGCACCGTGCTCATCGATTTCAATTTCAAGATATGGCTTTCCTCCCATTTCTTCATAAACAAAATGCGATAGAAATGAATCGGGTCCACACCTGAAATTACTCATATACACAGCATGCAGCTTTTTATCCCTGGCAACAATCCTGGCTGCAGACAAAATCTTTTGTCCGTTCGGCCAATACATCTGGGGATAATCACGGGTGATATGTTCACCTCCCAGGGGAAGAAAATCCATGGGTATAGGCAAAACCTCCTGTTGGATAAGTTTCTCTATCATGCTTAAATTCAAAGCCGGATCACCAGTATTATATGGTCGTCCAAGAATTACGAGTGCCTCTTTGTCGTCAGGAAGATTTTTCAGTACTTCCTGCCCGCGGATTTCAATATCATGCTCAAATGCAACTTGCAACTCATCTGCCTTTCTTATTGCTCTTATCACTTCCTTCCTTGAAATCCCGAATTTATTTTGCATGAAATCCGATAGTTCCTTATTAAGGACTTTACCAAAATACCTGAAATTCAAAGCCGGTATCAGTAATTTATCAACTGATTCTTTATCATTCAGGGCAGCTTTCACCATAAAAGGATAGGTTTGTACCCATGGGCAGTTGCTATTATTGGTAGGATTATCTTTTTCAGCTTTTGAATTGATGATAAACGGAGTAAATACATAATCTACATTTTTCTCCAGCAGATCCAATATGTGACCATGCATTAACTCTACCGGGAAGCAGGTTTCAGCTACAATCATTCCAAGTGATTTCCTGATTAGCTGATTATCCGACTCAGATGAAATTACGATATGAAATCCCAGTTCACGGAAAAAAGTTCTCCAGAAAGGAAACTGTTGATAAAAAAGTAACAGAGCTCTTGGGATCCCGATACTAATCCTGTTGTTTTTCGGTTCCTCCTTATAATCTCCCATCAACATTTCTAACCGCTCCTTGAAAAGATTCGGTATACCTTCTCCTCTACCCTTTCGTTCTTCCAATTCATATTTCTCACATCTGCCTCCATAGAACAATGGTTTTTTCTCACCATCAATCCTTACCCTTCTGATCTCACATTGGTTTGAGCATTCTTTACAAGTAAATATATCTACTTTATAAGGGGTCTTACTTATATTAAAACCTTTGAAACGGGTTTTTTTCTTTTGCTCCTGAATGGTTTGCCTTGCCAGCATAGCTACACCAATAGCTCCTGTCACATCAAAATGAGGAGGAATAATTATTTTTTTCCCTGTTATTTTTTCAAATGCAGCAACAACTGCTTTATTATTGGTTACTCCTCCCTGGAAAAAGATATGATTGCCTATCCGTTTGTTACGGACAACCTTCTGAATATAATTTTCCACGATGGAATATGCCAGACCACCAACCAGATTATTCTTTTCAACACCACTTTGTTGCTGGGAATTCAGGGCGGTTTCCATAAATACAGTACACCTGTTTCCAAGACTGGCAGGTTGGGTAGCACCAAGTGCCATGGAACCAAATTCTTCAATAATATTAATATCAAGCTTTTCAGCCTGCTCTTCAAGAAATGAGCCTGTTCCTGCTGCACATACTTTATTCATCTCGAAATCGACAACAACGCCGTTTTTAATACTGATGAACTTCGAGTCCTGTCCGCCAATCTCAAAGACTGTATCCACTTTTGGATCATATGCGATTGCTGCAGTTGCCTGGGAAGTAATTTCATTCTGAATAGTATCAGCCCCAATGAAATCTCCGGTGAGATATCGTCCGGAACCGGTAGATCCGGCGCCTTTAACAATAACTCTATCACCTATCTCATCAAATATCTCAGTCATCCCTTTTCTTATTGCTTCAAGGGGTTTGCCGGCTGTCTTAAGATACCTGCGGGCAATTACCCTGTTCTTTTCATCAATCAACACAACATTTGTGCTCAGCGAACCAACATCAAGACCAAGGTAAACATCCAGTTTGTCTATATCTTCTGGTATCGGATATACTTCTTTATTGTAAACAGCGTCGGTTTCAATTAGTTGTTCATTGGTAATACCACGAGCCTGGTGACCGGAAAGGTAATTATTTAAATAATCCTGTCCCTTATATGGAACGGGGATTGATTTTTCCTGATCAAGGGTATGAAAAAGAGCGCCAATAGCTCCCATGGATGCATGGTATTCAGGAATAATAAAATCTTTATCTCCGGTATTCAGTAGTTCCCTGAATGCCCTGATCACTCCGGCGTTTGCAGCAACCCCACCCTGAAATATCACCGGTTTATCAAATTGTTTTCCTTTACCAAGTGAACTGATAAAATTCCTTGCAACGGCAAAACAAAGCCCTGCCACAATATCATGAACAGGTGTTGCAATTTGCTGCAAATGGATCATATCTGTTTTGGCAAAAACGCTGCATCTTCCTGCAATCCGTGGCGGATCTTTTGATAAAAGCGCCAGTTCACCAAATTCTTTTTCTATAGATATACCAATTCGTTTCGCCTGCTGATCAAGGAATGATCCCGTACCGGCTGCACAAATATTATTCAAGACAAAATCTGATAGCCGGCAGGTTCTCTCATTTTCATTCTTTTCCATGAAAATTAGCTTCGAATCCTCCCCACCCATTTCAATAACAGTCTTTACGTTAGGATATAAACGTGCAACGGAAGCTGACTGGGCAATTATTTCATTCACAAAAAAGCCGCCAATTAACTCAACAGCCAGCTTACCCCCTGTCCCGGTTAGTGCTATTGTTTTGATAGATTCTTCTGAATAACGTCTGAAAACATCAGTTAACAGGGTTCTTAACAGATGAAAAGGTTTGCCAAAACAATAATTGTAATGATTTTCGACAATATTCCTTTTCTCATCCATCAATACCATATTGATAGAAATAGAGCCAATATCCAATCCCAGATGTAAATTTTCAGCCATGCAAAAAAAAATAAGTAAATAATTGAGGTGCAAATATAATAATAATATAAAATTTCAGGAAACGGGAAGAGGAAAAGTGTTAACTGGATTTTATTGGCTGAAAAAGGATTTTGCGAGGAGCAAAGCGACGAAGCAAACTCCCAAGAACAACCAGAATATTAAATAAATGGACTGTCATAAGCTTTACGAAAAGTCATGAAAGATTGCTTCACTTCGTTCGCAAAATCGAGATATTTTTTATACTTTAAGGGTATGCATAAGTTGTAGCCGAAATATGAAACATGAATGTTGCTAATTCTTCAGATGTGAGTCCCTAAATGGGCCGACCGTTTAGTCCAGCTTCAGTACTGCAAGGAAAGCTTGCTGAGGAACTTCAACATTTCCAACTTGTCTCATTCGCTTTTTCCCTTTTTTCTGTTTCTCCAGCAATTTTCTCTTTCTTGTAATATCACCCCCATAGCACTTGGCAGTTACATCTTTCCGCAAAGCTTTTATTGTTTCGCGGGCAATAATTTTCGATCCGATTGCCGCCTGGATAGGAACATCAAATTGCTGCCTTGGAATAAGTTCTTTGAGCTTTACACACATTTTACGGCCCAGTGCATATGCATTATCCTTATGCATTAATGATGACAAAGCATCCACCATTTCTGAATTCAACAGGATATCAAGTCTCACAAGATTAGCCTTTTCAAAACCCGATTGATAATAATCAAAAGATGCATACCCTTTTGAAATACTCTTTAGTTTATCGTAAAAGTCAAATACAATTTCAGCAAGAGGCAGTACAAAAGTCAATTCTACCCTGTTGCTTGTCAGATAGACCTGGTTTTTAATAACCCCTCTTTTTTCGATACATAAATTCATAACAGACCCCACATATTCTGCCTTCGAAATAACCTGTGCAGTAATGTAAGGTTCTTCAATATAATCAATATGTGTTTGCTCCGGCAACCCTGATGGATTATGCACCTCAATAACCTCCCCCCTGGTAGTATGTGCAATGTATGATACGTTTGGAACTGTTGTTATCACATCCATATCAAACTCACGGTCGAGCCGCTCCTGAACAATCTCCATATGAAGCAGACCAAGAAATCCGCAGCGAAATCCAAATCCCAGTGCTGCAGATGATTCCGGTTCAAAAGTAAGTGATGCATCATTCAGCTTAAGTCTCTCAATAGAGTTTCTCAATTCCTCATAATCGTCGGCATCCACAGGGTAAATCCCTGCAAAAACCATCGGCTTTACATCTTCAAAACCTTCAATCGCCTTACCACATGGCCTGTCAACATGAGTGATAGTATCTCCCACTTTCACCTCTGTTGAAGCTTTGATCCCCGATATAATATATCCCACATCACCGGCACTTAATTCTTTCCTTGGTTCCAGTTTAAATTTCAAAACACCTATTTCATCAGCAAAATATTTTTTAGCGGTTGCAACAAATTGTACCGAGTCCCCTTGTCGTACAGTGCCATTAATAATTTTAAAATATGCATGTATCCCGCGGAAAGAATCAAAAATCGAATCAAAAATCAGGGCTTGCAATGGGGCATCCGGATCACCTTCAGGAGAAGGGATTTTCCGAATAACCTCCTCTAATATAAACTCAACCCCCATTCCTGTTTTCCCGCTGGCTTCAATAATATCATCCCTTTCACACCCAAGAAGATCTGTTATCTGATCTTTTACATCTTCAGGCATAGCATTGTCCAGATCCATCTTATTCAATACAGGAATTATTTCCAGATCATTTTCTATAGCAAGGTAAAGATTTGAAATTGTCTGTGCCTGTATGCCCTGTGTAGCGTCAACAATAAGTAAAGCTCCTTCGCATGATGCTATTGACCGTGATACTTCGTAGGAAAAATCAACATGTCCCGGAGTATCAATCAGGTTCAGGAAATATTTTTTGTCTCCCGAAAAATATTCCATCTGAATTGCATGACTCTTGATCGTAATTCCCCTTTCCCTCTCAATATCCATATTATCAAGCACCTGATCCTGAAAATCTCTGCCGGTAAGTGTACCGGTTTTTTGGAGCAGCCTGTCAGCTATTGTGCTCTTTCCATGATCAATATGAGCAATTATACAAAAGTTCCTTATGTTTTCCATTTCTACAAAGCCAATATGAGAATTTACAAAGATATTCTTTTCATTAGATATGAGAACAGGTTCTGAAATAAGAACATGGTTTCGTAAAATAATCATCATGCAATATTTGATTAATATTATACTAATTTTGATTATTCGCTCAAAAAACAGCGGGTTCAGAAAAACCTTGTTTATAATTCAGTTTTAATTATTTTTATTGCAACAATTATTACGTTAACTCGTCTATAATAGATGACACTCCAATAACTCTGATTTCCTGTGGAAATAACAATTGAAAATCTGGGTAAGACCTACCGAAACGGGAACAATGCCCTGAAAGGGGTTAACCTGACCATTGAGAACGGAATGTTTGGATTGCTTGGTCCGAACGGTGCCGGTAAATCAACCCTTATGAGGATTTTGGTTACGCTGATGAAACCCAGCACAGGGCAGGCAAAAGTAAATCAGCTTGACCTGATAAAAAACCGCAAAGAGATCCGTGCAATGATGGGTTATCTTCCACAGGATTTTCGCTTCTTTTCAAAATTACGTACATCTGAATTCCTGGATTATGCTGCCCGCTTAGCCGGCATGAAAAACCGCCGCGAGCGAAACATTGCCGTGGAAAAGATGCTTGAAGAAGTTGGTCTGTTTGAAGCAAGAGACCGTAAAGCAAGCAAACTATCGGGTGGAATGAAAAGGCGGCTGGGTATTGCACAGGCACTTATAAATGAGCCGAAAATCATAATTATTGACGAACCCACTACCGGCCTCGATCCCGAGGAAAGGATACGATTCAGAAACCTGCTCTCTACAATGAGTACGAAAGATATTATTATCATCCTTTCCACGCACATTGTCGGGGATATTTCAAGCACATGTAATCAAATGGCATTGCTCGACCGCGGTGAGTTGGTTTTTTCCGGCCCACCCGACAGCCTTATCCAACAGACCAAAGGGCATGTCTGGCTTGTGCAGGCAAATGAAAAAGATTACCTTGAACTGAACAGAAAATACCCTGTCGTTTCCAGTGTTCCTGTTGAAGGTGGCTGGGAGATACAGGTTGTTGCCGACAAACTAAACGGCTTCAAGGCAAAGAAAATCGATCCTAACCTGGAACATGCATACATTCATTTTATGGAAAACAAACAGGAAACCAGAGAAATAATACAAGCATTATGATCTCGATATATCATATCCGGTCCATTGCAAAATACGAGGTAAAAACGCTCTCCCGCAGTTGGTTTTTTTGCATTTTCGGATTATTATCGCTTGTGGTTCTATTTTTTTCAATCTAATGACGCAGACCAACATTGATGTTCCAGATTGGAGTTTCCTGGCTATTCCGTCAGGTATACCATATGCCAATCTGTTATTTTTAAATGTGGCACAGGCAATAATCGCCGTTTTTCTTGCTTCCGATTTTCTGAAACGGGATAAAAAACTGGATACTACCGAGGTAATTTATATGCGATCGATGACAAACGGGGATTATGTTATTGGAAAAACCGTGGGCAATTTAGCTGTTTTCTTTGCCATCAATTTTGCCGTGTTGCTAACCGCACTGATCTTTAATATGGCTGCCCAGGATATAAAGACCGACTTTATGGCTTACATTTACTACTTCCTGCTAATCAGCCTTCCCACCCTTATGTTTATTTTAGGGGCATCTTTTCTGCTAATGAGCATTATCAGGAACCAGGCCATTACATTTATCCTGCTTCTTGGCTATATTGCCCTCACACTTTTTTACCTGCAAAACAAAGTATATTATCTTTTTGATTATATGGCTTTCAATATTCCCCTGATGAAATCGGAATTCGTGGGCTTTAGTAATTTGAATGAAATTTTAGTTCACCGGGGTATCTATTTTTTTCTTGGTCTCGGATTTATTTCTCTTACTGTTTTTCTGTTAAGAAGATTACCCCAATCAAAGGGTATGAATTATATATCTCTGATTTTTGGCATATTAGCTATTGGGTTCAGTATCGGTCTCGTGAACAATCATATCCAAAGGTTCAGGCACGACCGGCAAACCCGTGAGGCAATCATCTCTCTTAATAACCAATATGCTTCAGAGCCGGTTTTTGATATTACACGTCATAATATTTCTTTGCAACATACCGGGCAAACTATTGAAGTGGATTCAAAGATCACGCTTCAAAACAACAATAATTCATCTGC
>JAUWPX010000348.1 GCA_030611395.1 Bacteroidota bacterium
AGCTATTTATTATATGCTGCTAAAAATGGTAAATAATGCAAGTGATGCTGAAGACCTTACTATTGAGGCATTCAGCAAGGCTTTTAAAAATCTTGAACAGTATACTCCAAACTTTGCATTCAGTACATGGTTGTTTAAAATTGCTTCTAACAATTGTATCGATTTTATAAGGAAAAAAAGGATTGATCATATCTCCCTCGATCGTGAAATCGGTGATAAAGGCAGGGTTTCGAATATCATTATAGCCGAGGTTTCTGATCCTGAAGAAGACCTTATTAAGAAACAAAAAGCAAGCCTCATGCGGCATGTTGTTACAACCCTCAAACCAAGATACCGCGACCTGGTTGAATTAAGATATTTCAAGGAATATTCTTACGAAGAAATTGCAGATGAATTAAACCTGCCTTTAGGAACTGTTAAAGCCCAGCTTTTCAGGGCACGGGAATTATTATATAATATCCTTAAACAAAAAAATCCCCACGATTAATTACTCTAAACATTTTAGCATTTAATCATTTACTCATTTAATCATGACCGGCATCGACCTGGTAGAAAAATATTTCAAAAAGCTTACGAACCATCAGCAGCAACAATTCACCGAATTGTTTGGATTATATGAATTCTGGAACCGGAGAATAAATGTTATATCCAGGAAAGATATAAGCCGGCTTTATGAACGACATGTACTTCCTTCTTTAAGTATTGCTGCAAAAGTCAGCTTTAAACCAGGGACAAGAATTCTTGATGTGGGTACAGGAGGATGATTTCCAGGTATTCCACTGGCTATTATGTTTCCGGAAACAGATTTTGTACTCCTCGATTCAATAGGGAAAAAGATCAGGGTTGTCGGTACTATTGTTGATAAGCTGGAACTTAATAATGTAAAAACTATACAGGTAAGGGCAGAATTGTACGCCGAGAAATTTGACTTCATTGTTTCAAGAGCCGTTACTTCATTCCCCGAATTTGTTAATCTTGTTAAAAAAAATCTCCTTACAAAAAACAAAAATAACCTGCCCAATGGAATTTTTTATCTAACCGGAGGAGATATTGATAACGAAATACAACACTTCAGAAAAGGTATCAGAATATTCGATCTAAAAGACACCTTTCAAGAGCCCTTTTTTGAAACAAAGAAGCTTATTTATTTACCATTCAATAAAATATAATAATAAAGGCTTTTAGTTCATCAGTATAATGAGTACATATTAAGATGGAATAGTGGAACGTTTGAGCGAACTTGTTAGCGAAAACCTCATAGCTTGTCCCGAATTTGATTCGGGAAGCAGGTTGTGGGTAGGATTGTGGGAGCGAATAATGATGGAAGAATGGAATAATGAAGTTTATTTACATCAGAGATTTCATTTATTCTTGCGTTTTTAAACCACGGGGAAAAATCATACGATAAGAAATATTCCTTACCATCCACAAACAGCCAGAAACCATGTTCAGAGTTTCCTAAACCTGACAGGGTCTGGAAAGTCCTTGAGTCGTGTTCCGAGGGGAATTCCACCACTCTTCTTCCCTCTTCACGATTCACGATTCACGAAAAACTGTTTTTTTCATAAACCCTTTGATATAAATACAGAAAATATTACTTTTGCAAATTCGAAATCATAAGCAATTCATATAATAATACATAACAATCATGAAACGTACCTTTCAGCCATCAAACAGAAAAAGAAAGAATAAACACGGATTCAGGGAAAGAATGTCAGGACCTGGCGGGAAGAATGTTATTAAAGCCAGAAGAGCGAAAGGAAGGAAAAAGCTATCCGTTTCTGATGAACCAAGACATAAGGTATAATCTTTTAATATACCTCTTCATTTAACCGGTAAAAGTAAAGGCAGCGCCTTTATTTCTTTTCACCAATATTTCCTATCCAATATATTAACTCTACTTTTACTTCCTGAAACTATTTAGCTTGATGATGGAAATCATACAATCAACCGATCTGCCTGATAATTTAAAAACTATAGCAAATAAGGTTTTCCGACAGGAACGGTTAAATGATAATGAAGGGCTTTGCTTGTACGAGAAAGCTGGTTTAGGATTGCTGGGGATACTTGCAAGTTATATGCGAGAAAAGAAAAATGGGAATTTTGTCTATTTTAACCGTAATTTCCATATTGAACCAACGAATATTTGCATTTATAACTGCCGCTTCTGTTCATACAGTAGAAAAATAAATGAAAAAGGAGCCTGGGAATACAGTATTGATGAAATACTTTCGAAAGTAGCTGAATTCAAAAATAAACCGGTCACCGAGGTTCATATTGTCGGTGGAGTGCATCCAAACAGGGACCTGCACTATTACGGAAATATGATAAGAAAAATAAAAAAGATCCTTCCACAGATACACGTAAAAGCATTC
>JAUWPX010000039.1 GCA_030611395.1 Bacteroidota bacterium
CTTTCTCAATATGCTTTATGGTCTCTTTTTTGTTATATCCATTGATCTTAATAATAACTTTATGCAACATCATCCTGTAGTTCATTATAACACAGGGTGTAATTTCCTGATGAAATGATTCGTTATAAACATCTTTGTATACACCAATAACTTCCTGATGATGATTTAACATTTCCATTTTAATTCCAATAACACTATCCGCTCCAAACTCCCTTGCAGCTGTTTCGTTAATAAGCATAGCGCCCTCATCGCTTGCTCTATCCCATTCGTATTTCCTACCCTTAACTATTTGTAGTCCCATGGTATTAACAAAATCGGGATCTGCAACCATTGCTTTAAAAGATATTTTTACTCCATTAATCTCCTCCTGAGTCATGGTCATATGAAAAGGCCCACCAAATTCATTACCTGCCCGGGTTACATTTGTAATATCAGGATTTTGCAAAAGTCTGTCTTTAAACAAATCATATTTTTCATTAATGTCATCATTTGATCGGAAGTAGATAATATTTGTATTATCGAAACCCAGATCTTTTGTTTTCATAAAGTTGATTTGTTTAGAAATAATAATAGTACCAATAATTAGTACCAGCGATATAGTTATCTGAATAATTGATAATGATTGTTTGAAAATGTTCCCTTTTTTACCCGATGATACTTCATTTTTTATTGTCTTTATAGGATTAAAGCGAGATAAAATTATTGCAGGATAAAATCCGGCAAGAACACCAATAACAACTGTTCCGGCAAGAAAGATTAACAAAATCTGTGGTTTATCAATATATCCAATAGATAACTCTTTCCCGACCATGGTATTAAAAAGAGGTTTTATTATTTCTGTAAGAATGATAGAAGCAATAACGGCAATTAATACCAATACAATTGCTTCACCAATAAACTGAACAATAAGATTTTTACGAGAAGATCCAGCCACTTTACGTAATCCTATTTCTTTACTCCGCATGGATGATTTAGCCAACGAAAGGTTAATAAAATTAATAATAGCTATAACGATTATAATAATCCCTATAAGAATTATCAGGTATAAGAATTGAAGCTTGTTATTCTTATAGAAAGGGACATCGCCTAGAGGAACCATCTCCATAGATATTTCAGTGGCTTCATCACTTGTAGGATCAATTTCATATTTCTCACAAATAAAGTTTACAAATTCGGCACGAGCCTTTTTTAAAAAATCATCCTTTTCAGCTTTATCATGAAGTATTACATAAGTACCATACCCCCAGTTGAAATAATCCCGATCAACTTCAACACCTCCGGGTTTAATACTATTAAGCGTAATAAATGAAGTAATCCCCGAATATTTAATAGATGAATTTTTAGGTGCATCTGCAATAATAGCAGTAATGGTCAAATTATGTCTAAGCTTTCCTTCTCCACTAATAAATCCAATGGTTTTATTTACAACATCAGTATTGCCAAATAATTTCATGGCTGACGATTCTGTTAAAACAATGGTGTATGGGTTTGTTAATGCCTTGGAGATATCTCCTGCAATGACATCGATACTGAACATATTAAAAAAGTCAGGAACAGCATATATTATATTTTCAAATTCAATATTTTTATCCGAATCTAAAAGCTTTAAATATGCTTTTTCTCCACCTCCATAGCTCATATCGGTTCGAACTAAATATTTAATCTCAGGAAACTTCTCCTTAAGCATATACCCCAAATGTGCTGTTGTGGCTAAATCATTTTCAAAACTTATTTGGTAAATCTTATCGTAGTTATCGTGGTATTTGTCGTAGCTTAATTCGCTTACAACATATATCATAATAAGTGTAAATATGGATATTCCAATTGCTAGTCCTCCGATATTGATAAAAGAATGCAATTTAAATCTTGAAATATTCCTAATAGCTGTAATAATGTAATTTTTAATCATAATTTTAAAGTTTTTCCTATAAATATCAACTAACATACCACAATGAGTATTTCATTACAGGTCAGCCTGTTAAGTCTTTTGTTATCACTTTACAACTATTTTTACTGACTAATATTTAGTCAGTAATTGTCTAAATATTAGTCAATATTTGATAAATTAGATATATATTTATACTTCAGTCTGAAAAATACTGAATTGTAGAATATAAACCAGTAATTATGTCTGTAAAAAAGAGAAAACTTTTAATCGTTGATGATAATAAAAATGTACTTACTGCATTAACGCGATTACTTGAGTTAGAGTTCGACGAAGTGCATACTGCCGGCAATCCCAATCTAATTCAGAGCATGGTCAGATCAAATGAATATGACACGATATTGCTAGACATGAATTTTTCGGCAGGTGTGAACACCGGGAATGAAGGCTTATTCTGGATGAAAGAAATTCTTAAAATTGATCCGAATGCAATCATAATTCCAATCACTGCATACGGTGATATCGATCTGGCCGTAAGAGCAATAAAAGAAGGTGCTGCTGACTTTGTAGTAAAACCATGGGATAATGATAAATTGCTGGCAACCATAAACTCAGCATATAATCTAAGACAATCAAAACTCGAAGTTGAATTATTAAAGGATAAGCAAAAGTCGTTGCTTGAAAAGATTAACAAGAAGTATTCAAGTATAATCGGATCATCATCGATTATGAAAGATATTTATAAAACCATTAAAAAAGTAGCCGGAACGGATGTTAACGTTCTTATACTTGGAGAGAATGGTACAGGAAAAGAGTTGGTTGCTCGTGAAATACACCGTCAATCGAGTCGAAATCAGGAATTAATGATAAGTGTAGATATGGGTTCTTTAAGTGAACCTCTATTTGAAAGCGAAATGTTTGGGTATGAGAAAGGGGCTTTTACCGATGCAAAAGAAATGCGTAAAGGACGATTTGAAATAGCTTCAGATGGAACATTGTTTCTGGATGAAATAGGAAACCTATCGCTTTCAATGCAAGCCAAGTTATTATCTGCATTGCAAAACAGAACTTTTACGCGAATGGGAGCTAATATTCCTAAAGAATTTGACACCCGGTTAATTTGTGCTACAAACAAGAATCTTAAGGACATGATATCAGAAGGTTTGTTTCGCGAAGATTTGTTTTTCAGGATAAATACTATTGAGATAATTATTCCTCCACTACGAGAAAGGGGTAATGATATTTTGGAACTGACAGATTTCTTTCTTAACAATTTTAAAGCTAAGTATCGAAAGAACTTATTAAAACTAAATAAAGACACTTTTAATGCTTTAAAGAATTACCATTGGCCGGGAAACATTCGGGAATTACAACACACTATTGAGAAAGCAGTTATTTTAAGTGATTCTGATACTCTAAAACCTGATGATTTGTATTTGTCAAAGCAAGTAAAATTGAAATCTTCAGAAGATATAGCTTTGACTTTTGACGAAATTGAGAAAATAGGCGTTCTCAAAGCCCTTGAAAGAAATAAGGGTAATATTTTTAAAACAGCCAAAGAGCTGAATATTGCAAGACAAACACTTTATAACAAGATTCAGAAACACAAACTTTAGTTTTTACATTATGTATAGCAAAAGCCTATTTACCGCAGTTTTTATCCGGGTTTTACTCATAATAATAAACTCATTTGCTTTTGTAGCAGTAATCCCATACCTACACAAAGAATATTACTTAAGTCTAATTGGAATCGGAATACTCATTGTTTATCAGATTTACCTCCTGGTAAATTATGTTAATAAAACAAACCGCAAACTGGCTCATTTCTTTAATTCTGTGCGTAATAACGATTCTGTTCTTATGTATTCTCATGATAATAACGGAAAATTCTTTGATTCACTTAATACTTCCCTTGATGAGCTCAATAATACCATTGGTGAAATGCGTAGAAGAAATGCACGTCAAAGTTTATTCCTGAATAATCTGGTTGAACAAGTGAGTGTAGGCTTGATTTCATACACAAGTGACGGAAACGTAGAAATTTTTAATAATGCTGCAAAAGAATTATTACAAATACACCATCTTAGTAACATCGGTGATATAACCATTAGGTATCCTGATCTAGCCAAATGTATTTCCAACCTAAAACCATACAATCAACAATTGATTAAGGTAATGACAAAACAATCAGTACTGTATCTTTCATTAAAACTCAGCATATTTAAATCAGAAGATAATGTTATTAATCTTTTGTCTATTCAAAATATTCATGCTGAACTTGACCAAAACGAACTGGATTCCTGGCAAAAATTAATTCGAGTATTAACACACGAAATATCTAATTCTATTAGCCCAATAGCGTCTCTGGCAAACACTACTAAAAAAATATTTTGTAAGAAAAGGGACAAAATCTCTTTTGAAAAGGTATGAATTAGACGATTCATTACTGCATAAAACTTTTGATAGCCTGGATACCATAGAAACTACCGGAAAAGGATTAATTGATTTTGTTGGAAAATACCAAAGTCTAACCGCTTTGCCGCAACCTAAATTTGAAAAGTTTCAAATCAGTAAAGTATTTGACAAACTTCAAACTTTACTTAAAGAAGATGCCAAATTAAATAACATTGCCTTAGAGTTTAATATCATACCACACAAACTTGAACTTACGGCTGATTTTAACTTGCTGGAAAAGCTTTTAATTAATTTAATTAAAAATGCGTTTCAGGCTCTGGAAAAAACTTCGAATGGGAAGGTACTTGTAACAGCTTTGAATAATATCGAAAACAAAGTTATAATAAGAATTAATGACAATGGAGTTGGTATACCATCAAATATAATTGATGACATTTTTATTCCCTTTTACACAACAAAAGATAAGGGATCAGGTATTGGTTTAAGTTTATCAAGACAAATAATGCGATTACATAATGGAGCTATTGCAGTAAGTTCTGTTCCGAATAAAGAAACAGTATTTAGTCTTGTATTTTAAATAGATAAACTGCTAATAGAAAATCCATAAAACTTATAAAATCAATCAGGGGTCTGATTTATGAACAAGGATAAACGATTTTTATTAATAATTTTGCCCATACTTTAAACTATAATTATCTTTATAAAATAAAATTAATTTTTAACTGAATAAAAAATGGCGCAACAATATTTAGATCATTCAAAAGCAATTTTAACTTCTAAACGTTCAAATTTTAAAGGAGGAAGTAAAGGTTCTGGAATTATTTCTTTATTTGGGTATCAAAACGAATATGATCTTAGAGAAGGGTTTCCATTATTAACTACTAAAAAAATGTTTGCAAAATCTATGTTTCATGAAACAATATGGTTCTTAAGAGGGGATACAAATATTAAATATCTTGAAGACAATAACTGCCCTATTTGGAGGCCTGATGCTTTTCAAGACAATCTTCCTGGAATGCAAAAAGAAGGAATTTTTCCTGAAGGTATTGTAAAATATTCTCCTGATTGGGACAAAGCAATGAAAGAATATGGTCAGAGAATAAAAGAAGATCCTGAATTTGCAAAAAGATGGGGAGATGCAGGACCAATTTATGGGAAACAATGGAGAAGATGGGAATATTTTGATCATGACAAAGGAATGTTTGTTGAAATAGATCAACTAGGGAAAATGATAAATGGTCTAAAAAAGAAACCAACTGGAAAAAAACACATTGTTGATTCATGGAATCCTGGAGACACTCCAAACATGTCTTTACCTCCATGTCATGTTCTTTATCAAGCAACTGCTAATGAAGAAGGCGAATTAGAATTACAACTTTACCAGAGAAGTTGTGATCAATTTTTAGGTGTTCCTTTTAATTTAGCTAGTTATGCTGCTCTTACCCATGTAATTGCTCAAGAAGCAGAGATGGTTCCAAAAACATTTATCCACACTTTTGGAGATTCACATTTTTATTGTAGTATTGGAAAGAGAACTCAATGGCACAGAGATAATTTCAAAGAATTACAAAAAAGAATAAAAAATGTTTCTGAAAGAGAAGAATATTTAGAAGTTGTTGATTGGATTAATAAAAATGCTCCTAGTGACGGAAATGAAGAAAAATATGATCATGTAACTGCAATTCTTGAACAAATGTCAAGAGAACCCAAACCTTTACCTAAATTACATATTGCAAAAAAACCTTTTGATCAACTAACTATTGATGATTTTGTTGTAGAAAACTATAATCCTCATCCTCCAATCAGAAGGAGTATGGCTGTTTAATGTTTAAACCAATTGTGTGTTTTTCATGGCAAAGTATTTTAAAAAAGGCGTTTGAGGGGAGGTTGGTGTGAAAACATTCGCTAATAAAATAATAGAGTTTAATAAATCACTTGAATTCAAAGGGAAATTGCCTGAAGGAATCCGAATAATGAATCCATTTCAGGGAAATGAAAATATAATTTCCATTTCGTCTTCTTTCTATAAAAAATATTACAACGATAACAATTCACGTCATTTAATTTTAGGTATTAATCCGGGCAGATTTGGAGCTGGTTTAACTGGAATTCCATTTACTGACCCAAAACGGCTGAAAACAAATTGTAATATTACGTTTAATGGTGCTCTGGCTCACGAACTCTCATCGGTTTTTGTATATGATGTTATATATGAGTTTGGCGGTGAAATCGAATTTTACAAGCAATTTTACATCAATTCAATTTGTCCTTTAGGTTTTACATCATTAGGTAATAATGGTAAAGAAGTTAATTATAACTATTACGATAGTAAAGAATTAACAAATGCTGTTTTCAATTTTATTATTAAAAGCATTAAACAACAAATTGAATTTGGTATAAAAACAGATGTATGTTTTTGTTTTGGTATAGGGAAGAATGAGAAATTTCTTCAGTCAATTAACAACGAATATGGATTCTTTAAAAAAATAATTGCATTAGAACATCCAAGATATATAATGCAATACAAATCAAAATTAAAACAGCAATACATTAATAAGTATCTTAAAGCATTCAGCCAAATAATATGAACAACAACACTTCCAGCATAGTAAGCAAAGTATGGTCATTCTGCAATCCTCTGCGCGATGTAGGCGTGGGTTATGGGGATTATTTTTTTGAGCTAAGTTATAAATTGTAAAAAATTCTCTTTGTTTATTACTTCAAAACTTGCATTATCATATGTGTTTAGCCACTCTTGTTGAATTTTAGTGTTTTTAACTTTCCATTTAAACTCATAACCAAAAAGTTTACCATCACGTTCTTCTACAAAATCTACTTCTTTCTGGTCGTAAGTTCTCCAAAAATAATTATTGCTATATATTTCATGATAATGCTGCTTTTTTATACGTTCCATTACCATAAAGTTCTCCCATAGCATTCCAATATCATTTCTGATTTCTAACATATTGAAATTATTTATTATTGCATTTCGTATGCCATTATCGAAAAAATAATAGCGATTTGTTTTTGTTACTTCTTTTCGTAAGTTTCTGGAAAAACCACCAATCTTTTTAATAATAAATGCTTTTTCAAGTAAATCGAGATAACGACTTACGGTTTGTTTAGCCAATTCCAGAGCATTGCCCAATTCGTTTAACGAAACTTCATTGCCTATCTGGAATGCAATCAAACGCAATAGATCATACAATTTATCTGCATTTCTTATATTTTCTAATTCAAGAATATCTTTAAGCAAATAAGAATTTCTTAACTCGAATAAATACGAAATTTTATCCTTATTATTTCCTGTATTTAATATTTCGGGATACATTCCATAAACTAAATAATTTTCGAGATTTTGTATAATGTGCATACCACCAAACTGTTGCTTTAACTCTATTGCCGAAACAGGAAATAACATACTGGTAATACTTCTTCCTGTTAGTGGAGCACCTACCTGCGAAGACAATTGAAACGATGAAGAACCACTTGCTATTATTATTGTTTTGGGTAAATTATCAACCAATATTTTTAAACCCCAGGCAATATCTGAAATTCTTTGAGCTTCATCTATAAAAATATAATCGTAATCTTGCAATGCCGATAGTATTCTGGTTTTATCGTTAGAACTTAAAATCTTACGTAATTGAATATCATCACCATCGCCAAGGAAAACCTTTTTAGTTATGTCTTTTAGTAATTGTTTTATTAATGATGTTTTACCTACCCGCCTGGGGCCATACATCAAATTTACCTTGCCTTTTTTCAGATAAGCATCTTTTGTCTCGTAAATTCTGCTATACCACATTTTACAATAGTTTTGTTCAAATATACAATAAATATATTAATACAGCAAGTTTAGTTTACATATTATTACAAATACGGCAAGTATAGTTACTGTATTTATTGAATATATGTTTATTTTAATACAAAAAATGGATTAGAAACTCTTCCTTCCGACTCTGCCAGGAGCACCTACGGCGCACTCTGGCAGGTCTTTTGAGGTTCGTCCTGTTTGATGCTTGTTTTATACCGGTCACAGAAGAGAAAGGATAACAATCCTACTCACCTTTTTCTTAGAACCTGTATCTGATCTGGAATTTTATTTCACTCAGCACATTGCCAGGTATTACACTGGCAAAACCGTCAGGGATTTTGTTTGAGAAACGGGTGCGTGAAAATTTTAACCAGAAACTTAAGGCGTTGCCGGGTGAATACTTTACCAATAGATAACTGCGTGTCCCTTTTGAAAAAAGTGCAGGAACCGAAAAACTGTATAATACATCATTTTCATATGTGTACATCCGTGTATTATATGAGTCGGTATCAAAGATGGCATACCTGGCTCTTATGTCAACAGGTAATTGCCGGAATGTGAATAGAATATCCTGGTATAATATGTATCCCCATTCAGGTGAAAAATCTCCGGTTTTGTATCTGGCAATTTCAATCCTGTTCCTTAGTTTGAGATTGGGACTTGTGGTGTACGACAGGTGATAGCGGATATTTAG
>JAUWPX010000399.1 GCA_030611395.1 Bacteroidota bacterium
TTGAGCTTTCAAAAATGATCGCTACTAAATACAATCATCCATGCATTGTTATGTGGGTTGCATTTAACGAGGGATGGGGACAATCTGACACAGAAGGAATCGTCAGGTTTATTAAGGATCTTGATCCAACCCGCCTTGTGAACAGCGCCAGTGGCTGGACCGACAGAGGAGTTGGCGATGTGCATGATATTCATCATTATCCCGAACCAGAAACTCCTGAACCTGAAGAAGACCGTGCAATTGTTCTGGGTGAATTTGGAGGTCTCGGACTTCCTGTGGAAAAACATACATGGGAAGAAAAAGCATGGGGTTACAGGAATATGAAAGATTTTAATGAACTTCTGGAAAAATATGAAAAGTTTTACTCAATAGTCTGGCAATTTAAAGACAATCCGGGTCTGAGTGCTGCCGTTTATACTCAAACCACTGATGTGGAAACTGAGACAAACGGACTAATGACATACGATCGGAAGATTATTAAACTTGACCCCGGGGATGCTTATAGAATAAATAAAAACAAATAGTAAAAATCACAAATAACAAGCACCAAATATCAACTTAACGAAGTGATCTCACGAACACCTTTAAAATTAAGAATTTTGTGAGTAAATAAATCACAGAATTCAAAAAATCAATGATCAAAACAGTTTCGGTCATTTTATAATTGCTAAGTGAAAAATAAAATTCATACTCTTCTCTTTCTATTTGTTCTTGTAAGTATTCAACCATTAAACGGTCAGGCTATAAAAGGAAAAATCACTGATACCAATGGTCAGCCAATACCTTTTTCAACTGTATATATAAAGGAACTTACCAAAGGATTGACAACAAATAAAGATGGTGATTTTGACCTGAAAATTCCTGAGGGAGAGTACTCCGTAGTAATAAGTGCTCTTGGTTTTAAACCCGAAACCAGGCAAATTAAAGTAAGCGATGCAGTTATTGAAATTGATTTCATTCTTACAGAACATACTTATCAAATTAGGGAAATCCGTATCTATTCTAATAGTGAGGATCCTGCATACGGAATAATGCGGAAAGCAATAGGGCTTGCACCATACCACCTTAACCAAATAAAACATTATTCGGCTGAAGTATATATGAAAGCCTCAATCATTGTTCTCAAAATACCAAAGTTGTTCCAAAAAGCAATGAAGATAGAAGCAAATGAAGCCGAAATTGAGATTGGAAGGAATTATATTGAAGAATCGCTTAACGAAATAATTTTCGATGCTCCGGATAAATATAACCAGCGTGTTATTTCGTTCAATACCTCTTTCCCTGAGGATAATAATGTTAACGTTATGGGGTATATTAAAAGCAGCTTTTACCAGCCAACTGTTGATATGGCAATTTCACCACTGGCACCAAATGCTTTTTCTCATTACAGGTTTACATTTGAAGGTGTTTCGTACGAAGGCAATTATGCTATTAACAAAATTAAAGTCACACCACGTAGAAAAAGTCAGCAACTATTCACCGGGCACCTATATATTGTCGACGATTACTGGAACATTCACAGTGCCGACCTTACAGTAGACTTATTTATCGGACCTATAAGAACAAAACAGCTTTATACTCCCATAAAGGAAAATGCCTGGCTTCCTGTAAGTTATAATATGGATGTGAAAGTATCAATTATTGGAATAAAAGCGGATGTCAGCTATGTCAGTTCAGTCAGGTATTCTGACATTGAAATCAAACAGGAAAATACGCCTCCCCTTGCCCTTCAGAAAACTATTAAAGTGCCTTGAACATTAGTTAATGAAAAACCAGAACCTGCTAAGGATAAAAAAGTCACT
>JAUWPX010000168.1 GCA_030611395.1 Bacteroidota bacterium
AGTTTATACTCTTAATACAGAAACAAACGATTCGGTAGCACAAAGTGTGCAACAACCTTACGAAATTTCTACCACAGCAGGAATTGATGTAAAGAACATAAATCTTAAACTTTCTGTTTATCCAAACTCAACCACTGACTATATTACTTTGTTACCAGGCATAAATAAAGGAAATGCTGAATTCAATAATATGGGAAAAAAAGTATCATTAGTATTACTAATGCTATTGGCTGTTTTTTATGTTTAAGAATTTATTAGTTAACATCTTTTTGCAATAGTGTTTTTATTCTTGTCGGGAGATAGGTCCTGTTAAAAAATAACCCTATAAAACCTGTTGCCCAAATAATAATTTTCACATCTGTTGTATGATTAAAAAACAAACAAGTAACAGCACTTAATGTAATTATTCCGAGAGGTGTCCAAAAGCCTTGATGTTTTTTTATCAAATTCGAAATTATAAATGGAGTAATAATAAAAGAAACAAGCAATTCGTAAGGAATAAAAAATAGATATATTCCCATTAGTGTTCCGGCAGCACGTCCTCCTTTAAAATTAAAGAAAAGCGGATAACCGTGCCCGATTATTGCACCGGCTCCGATAAGCCCTAAAGAAATTGTAGATAAATTAAAGAAATGATCGGCAATTAAAATAGGAATAAATGCTTTAAAGCCGTCTAAAAGTCCGGTTAAGATTCCCCAAAATTTGCCTGTCCTTTTAAAAGTATTATATGCTCCGGGATTCTTATTGCCCAGATACCGGATATCTTTTCCTTTTACAAGCTTTGTAATAACATAGGCAAACAATATCGAACCTGTTAAATAGCCTGACAATAAGCATATTAGATAAATTATATAAGTATTCATAAACATTATTATTTTAAATAGTTATAGCGACAGTATATGATTTTGGTCCGCAGTAAACAGCACTGACAAAATCCGCTTTCCCTATAATAAAATCATCACATGGTATTGTTTTTAATTTTTCTTCCAAATCAGAAAAAGCGTCTTTATTATCTCCAAACCCGACAATATTTAATCTTTTAATGACGGTTGCCGGTTTTTCAGCCATTTTAGCTTTTATTAAATCAATAATTTGTGAATTTACTTGTTTGAAAGTTCTTCCTTTTCCAAGTGGGATGACCTGACCTTCTTTATCGTCGCCCATCAGGCCGAGAATTGGAGTAATTCGTAAAACAGAACCCATCAGAGCTTTAGCTTTTCCTATTCTGCCTCCTCTATAAAGATAATTCAGGTCTGCCATAACAAAATAGTTAAATGTATTTTGAACAACTTCCTGTGATAATTTGATAATATCATCAGTATTGTCATTCTTTTTAATTATATCAATTACTTCGAGCAGGACATTCCCTACGCCGGACAGAACTTGTCTGCTGTCAATATTGATAATCGGGATAGTATTTTCATACATTTCCTTTACGTTTTTAGCAATAGTAAAGGTTGCTATTGACATCTCACTGCTCATTACGACATGAATTATCAAGTCATACTTATCTTTATTTTTTTCTACTATTTCAATAAGCTCTCCTTTTACAATTGAAGTTGTTTTTGCAACAACTTTTTCTTTCAGATATTTTTCATTTAGCCATTGTGCTGTGTATTCGTTACTTCCGCGATATTCTTTATCGTTTACTACAACAGGAAATTTTAAAATTTCGATGTCGGGATAATCTATTTGCTCTTTTGAAAGACCAAGGTTATCGGCTGTGATAATTAAGATTTTTTTATCCATTTTTATAAATTTATTCAAATGTTATATAATAATGATATTGATATTGACCGCCATAGTATTCCTCAAAATCGAGTTCCGGAAAAGTTTTTTCCAGTTTCGGAATAATGCTTTTCTGTTTTTTCGCAGGAATGCCTTTATATATTGTTATCAAACTTTCTTCTTTTATTAGTTCTTTAATTGATTTATTGATAATTTGTTCTAAATTTTTATCTGAAAGAATGATTTTTCCGTTATAAACAACGAAAAAGTCATTTTTGTTTACAGTTTTACCATTTTCGGCAATAGTATTTCTGACAGACCTGGCAATTCCGCAAAAACGAGTATCGTTAAGACTTCTCATTATTGATTCAAACATAGTGGTAATGTCTAATTCTTTTGAAATACCCATTATCATACTTATTAGGGAGATGACATTATTAGATTCAACAATATGAACATTTGATTTACTTAACGAGGCAGCATATTTTAGTGCCATTAAAATATCCTTATCATCTGCGGCAACGATTATATTTTTGGTTCTCAATTTATTCAACTCTTTAACAAGATGATTTACAGATGGCTTATTCTTACCATAGCATAATACATCATCGGCGCCGAGTTCTTTAAGAATTTTACTGAATCCTTCACCGGAAACAATACAAAAAATACTTTTTTCTCTCTCATAATCAACAGTATCACTGCTTATGAAATTTCTGTGTTGTTTTTTCATATCATCTACTTTGGTAAACAGAAGTTCGCCATATTTTGAAACATCTTTAAAGACGGATTCCGGTTTATTTGTATGTATATGAACTTTATATTTATCGCCGCTGTTAAGTATAATTAAACTGTCTCCGTATTTGTCGATAATTTCTTTTATTTGTTCTTTCGATGATACCTTGTTTGTTTTCAAAATAAATTCCGTACAATATTTTAATTTAATTTCCGGGTTCCATGAGTTTTCCATATCTTCCAGATCACTAATAATTGCTTTTTTATTTAAAAGCCTGTTCTTATTGCTTTGCAGATTGTTAATTAAACTCTTAACATCTTCAATTATATTATGCAATCTTATATTATGCAACTTTTCTATACCCAGATGTGGAAGCAAGGCAGCAATTGAATTTTTATTAAAATTTGATAATTTACCATTAAGGTATTTTTTTGTTACTCTATTTACATTAAGAATAATTGAAACAGGTAAGCTACTAAAGGCCAATTCGTTTAGACTTAACTCCCTGTTAATTCCCTGGAGAATAATTACAAAACCTGCACCACCGGAATCTACAACACCGGCTTGTTTTAATACAGGCAACATATCCGGAGTTTTTTTAAGAACTTCTTTTAAATAGGGGATACATTTTTTTATAATAATAACAGGGTCATCATCTTCTTTCATAAGTTCACCATACTTTTCTTTAAATTCACGCATTAAGGTAAGTATAGTTCCTTCCTGTGGATTTTCAGTACCTTCGTAAGCATTTTTATATCCGTTTTCAAGTGCTTTAAATATATTTTCCTTAGAAAAATCACTATTAACAATTACTTGTGAAACGCCCTGGAAGTATAGTGACAGAATCACGCCTGAGCACCCCCTGCTATTTATAAGCATTTGTTCGGAAAAATGGTTTAAGTATTCCCCTGTTGAAATCGGTTCTTCGTTATAATCTTGTAAATTTGCTAAGGCACCCTGAATGGTTAAAGTCATATTAAGTCCGGTATCGCCATCCGGAACCGGAAAAACATTTAACCTGTTTATATATTCTTTATGCCGGTGAAGATACTTGTAGATATTCTCGATCCTTTCTCTTATTACTGCTGTTTTATTTTCTGTTTGTATCATAGAAGCTTGGTTTTATAATCTTTATTAACAGGAGTAAAAACCGTAGGAATTGCTCTTGAATACATCTACTTTATCCAATGTCAAAACCCATTCTATTTTCTGTAATAAAGAATAATTATTACCGGTAATAGTGTTAAAGCTCCCAACCCGGAACCAATCATACTCATGGCTACCAGTGTCCCAAAATTTTGTAACGGAACCATTTCTGAAAATACTAAAACTAAAAAACCGGCAGCAACTGACAATACGTTTATTACTATTGCCTTTCCGCTAATCATTATAGTCTCTTCCATGGATTTATCTAATTCACCGGTTTTTTTGTAAACAAAACTAAAATGTGTAATAATGTGAATAGAGTAATCAATTCCTATACCGAGTGCTACACTTGCCACAAGTACTGTTGCTACGTCTAAAGGAATGCCGGTTGCTCCCATAAATCCAAAAAGTATAGTTATTGTAGCAACAATTGGAATTGCTGCAAACACCCCTTTCATTGGTGAGCGCAAAATCAGACCTACAATTAGCAAAATCATAATTATTGCAATCACCAGACTGCTCATTTGACTATTAATAAGACTTTTGTCCAGTTGCGAATAAACATATGGCATGCCGGTTACTTCTATTTTGCATTCTTCGGTTGAATTTTCGGTAACAAAATCATCCATGTAAGCAATTAAATTATTTATTACTTTACTATCGTTTGAAGCAAGTTTTGATTGAATAATTGCTTTGTCAAGCTCGTCCGAAATTAATTGTGGCATAATATCCTGCCCGTCTAATAAAAACCA
>JAUWPX010000232.1 GCA_030611395.1 Bacteroidota bacterium
GTTAACGCGGCAAGAATTACCGGAACGGTAATATACGCCAATGCTTTAATTAATGCTTTTTTGCGGTCCTGGTCAAAAGTTGCATTGATTCGGTTTATTACATGAATGGTATAAGCACTACCCACCGCAAGTAATATAATAGGTGTAATATTTGAAATCATTGATAATTCATAACCTGATAATACCATAGTACCAAGCACCCAAATAACTGAGAAAGCAGCTGTAAGCATTGGAAGTACAACACCCCTTGTTGACCTAAAAGCAAGAAAAAGAATAAAAGTTATCAGAAAAAATGTGATTGGTATTAGCCTGATAATATCCGATATAATTAAAAAAGAAATATCATTCATCATAAACGGAAGTCCTCCAAAATATAATTTCTCAGGAATATCAAGTTCAATAATTTTTTCTTTGATATTTTTAGCGACCGTTTGTTTATCTGCTCCGTCAAGCAAAGTAAAAATGATTAAGGTAGAAGTTCCATCTTCTGATACGATTGTACCTTTATACATATCTTTCGAGAATACCCTCTCTTTCAAAGCATCTAATTCTGCTTTTGAATCGGGCAAATCATATTCATCAAGTAATGTTCCTATTTCTATTCCCCATTCGCTCCCTTTTATGTCAAGTACATTGGTAAGACTTGTTATTGTTGAAATTCCATCCAATACTCTCAACGTATCAGTAATCTGTTTTACATATTCAATAACTTCTTTTTCGAAAACATTATCTGTTTCAATTATTATCATACCCATATCATTGCCGCCAAATTCTTTGCCTATGTTTTTATATAGAAGTGCAGCAGGATCATCGTCCGGTAATGAACTTATTATATCCGAATTAATTTTCAGGTCTTTAATCTGATAACCAAGAAAAGCTGTTAATACAATAACTGCAATTATTATCAGCCATTTAAATTTCACTATTCCTTCTGCCAGTTTATTCATATCTGTTTTTAATTATTTTTGGTTCTTCAGATAATACGTAATTATTTTATAATGTTGTTATAAGCTATTAACCGTTAGCTATTAGCAAGTTAATGCGCTTTTCAATACTCCCTTTATTCCCTTTATTCCCTTTATTCCATATATGTTTTATAGTCATTTATACATAAAATAAATCAAAAAGGCGAATCCGATTCTTTTGCCATTTCATGTAAAATTATCCTGTCGGTTATGCCCGGGAAATTTTTATGTAACCAAACTACAAGCCTACCTTGTGGAGTTAAAATTAAATCGCGTTCTCGTTTTAAAGTTGCTTTCGCGATAATTTGTGCTACTCTTTCGGCTGACATCATTTCTTTCTCATTCCTGGGTGTTTCTTTTTGAGGTTTCCCGTTTTTATTAAGTGCTATATTCCTGATATTTGAACTTGTAAAACCGGGATGTACAACTAAAACATTAAGACCATTTTTTCTATTTTCCAGGCGTAAAGTGTTTAAAAAGCCATCCATTGCATATTTTGATGCACAATATCCTGTTCTGCCAGGAAGTGGAGTAAGGCCTGAAATTGAAGAAATACCAATTACAGTTCCTTTTTGTTTCAATAAATAAGGTAACGCAAATTTTGTACAGTAAACAGCACCATAAAAATTTGTATCCATTAGATCTTTAATAACAGATAAATCTATTTCTTCAAAACTAGCTCTCATTGAAATGCCGGCATTATTGATTAGTATATCAATTTTCCCGTATTTTTTAACTGTTTTATTTATAAGATTTTGACAATCATCAATTTTTCTGACATCAGTAACAATGGAAAATGCCTCTCCTCCTTTTTCTTTTATCTTATTCTCAATTTTAATTAACTCCTCTTCTCTTCTTGATGCAAGGACAATATTTGCATTATTGTTTGCAAATTCAAAAGCACAGGCTCTGCCTATTCCTGAAGATGCACCCGTAACAATAATAACTTTATCCATAAATTTATTCTTGTATTTTATTACATTCTCTCGTTTTCTTATTTTGGGTATCACAATATGATATTTTCTTAAAAAGTAATTTTCAAATAAATTCAGTTTTGAATATTCCCTTATTTTACTCATGTTTATAACTTTTTAAAATAACATCTATTTCTTTTATGTTATCTAAGTTCATAATTTAACCACAATTGTTTTGCCTTATTATTATTGTTTTATAGTCAGTTTTAGTTAAAAAAATTATGTAGCTACACCTTTAATAAGAATTCCCATTAACCCTTCAAAATAAGGCGAATATTTTTCATAATTATTTTGTAAAAAGAAAGGTATTTCAAGTCCTCTTAATACCATCATAAATACATCCAACAAAACATCCATATCTCCAATAGCTGTAAATTCTTTTGTTTCAACACCTTGTAATAATATTTTTTTTAGACTTTCTTTTTCCCATTCATCCAATTCTTCTCTTAAATCATCAATAAAATCAAAGTGTTCAAAGAAATCTGCTTTTATTGTTTCGTGATAATTTGCTGCATCATTTAATATTTCCATTCTCCTGAGAAGATATTTTTTTATTTTATCCGAAGCACTTAAGTCAGTATTATTAATAATAACATCCAGCTGATCTTTTAGATTCATTATTTCTTTTGATACTACCTCTTTAAAAAGTTCCTCTTTACTGGCAAAATGATAATACAATGAGCCTTTAGCTTTTCTCGCAATTTTCGCTATCTCATCCATCGAGGTTTTATGGAAACCAAACCGGCTAAACAATTTATTAGCAACACTTAATATTTTATTTCTGGTATCGTTTAGTGCCATATTTTACATATTTAATCATTTCGACTAAATTCGTTTATGAGTATAAAGATGGAGATTGTTTTCCAAAACAACAAGCTTTTTGGAAATTATTTTCCAAAACAGTAGCAGAAAATCATTTACTAATTGAAAATAACATAAAGAACTACCATAATTGAAAGCAGGATAGCGGCTAATATCCTTGGATCTGTTATCCCTGTAATCTTACCCTTTGTTAAAAAAGCAAGCGGGCTTTCAAGGGTGATATCCTTGAGTGACCTTGCACCCAGAACAAGAGAATACCAGGGCAATTTCGGGTTACGGGTTAGCTCACCATGCATGTTTAATTTCATCAAGTGTAACACCCAGGATATTGGATGATAACTCGTTCAGCAGATCTTCCGGTCCGGTAAAATGAAATACCCTGTGATAATGGGTAATGCTTTCTCCCTTTTCCAGGAAGGCTGCCGGTGAAGAGCTCTCAATTTCATAAAAAGGTCCCATCTGGCTGCCATCTTCAAGAGGACCGTCATTATATGCATTCATAACATCTCCTTTAAACGGATTGTCCTGCCATGGCCAGAGCTGGTTTACATAATCGGCATCTCTTTCAGGAACTGAATATTTTACTATTGTCAGCACCCTGTTTTCAGCATCATAGCTTCCGGCAACAGGCTTTACTCTGCTTTGTGAAAGCCCCAATTTTCTCCTTTTATTTCCGTCAACCCTGAAAAAGATCACATTGTTAGAATACCTAATTCGTTCAGATGTTATCTCCCCAAAATAATCAGT
>JAUWPX010000181.1 GCA_030611395.1 Bacteroidota bacterium
CGTTTAGAAACATTACTTGGCTGGTCTTTGGTATTATGTATTATCCTGTTATTCCTGACACTCGGCGATTTTTTATCGCTGCATGATATCAGGCAGGATTATGTAAGTACAGATATACTGGAAGATCTGCAGGTAAAATTATCAAAAGAATTACCTGAATGGACATCAACAAAAGCAGAATGGTTTGTTGCAAATGTAAGTTTCTTTCTGAAATCTGTTCTTGCAATTCTTGCTATTTTTACCCTGTCAAAATCCATTAGGAAACTGAAATCAGTAAGCAAAGAACAACCTGATTCTTTATTATAAAAAAACCAGGGTGAATATTACAGATCCCTTTTCCGCATTATCCAGAAAATTAGAAAAACGAATAGTGCGATAAATCCTATAGCCAGTAATAAGGTGACAAACAGGGATAATTGATGTGGTATTAGTCCGATCGACTCAAAATCAAAATTGGTGATTCCCGCGGAGTTTTCGATTGTTTTTTCCGATGCAATGGCTAAAACTTCCGGTGGTGGGGTAAGGTGCGAAATGACCTTTACCGGAAAAAATTGCCTTACTTCGGGTGAAAAGAATCTTCTGATAATTGGTTCAATAAAAATAAAATATAGTAGAAACATTATGATAGAAAGGGAATTATTTCTGAAAATAATGGCAAAAAGCATCCCAATTATCATATATCCTACCGCTTGTATGAAATAAACTGCAAGAAGGTAAGATTTACTAAACAGATCAGCGAATTCAAAATTATGACTAAAAATAATTCCAAACACAGAACCTGAAAGGAAAACCAGTAACAGGCTATAGAGAGCTATAAAAAATATTACAATCCCCTTCCCTATTACCAAATCTTCAATACTCAAACCATTTATTACCTGCTGACGGAAAGTACGAAATGAAAATTCGTTTCCCACCAATACTATCACCATGATAGCCAGCAATATATTAAACCAGCTTGCAACCCAGGCAAATGTGGCCCACACATCCGGAAACCGGAAAAGATTTCTCATACTAAAACCCGGTACGGCAATATCGATTCTTGAAAAAACAATTATAACCAGCAGGAACAGGATAAAATGAAGGGTCATAATTACCTTGAAAGAAGCATAGTTCAGGGTTTTGGTTAGTTCATTTTTCAATAATTTCTTCATCTTGTTCAATTTTGTTCGCGTACCAGTTCAAGGAATTGTGACTCAAGGGTTGGTTTATTCACCTCAAGGCGGGTTAGTGTAATACCTTTTTCGATTAAATATTTATTTATCTCTCCCGGCTCTGTTTCTGATACAATAGTTGCTATAATGCTATCTACATCTTCCTTAATACTTTTAACCAAACCCGATTTTTCCAGGATTTCCATAAGTTTTGTATTATCCGGTGCCGACATAGTCACTACCCTGTCCATTACTAAAAGCTTGTCAACCCTGCCACTGGCAATCAATTTCCCCATTTTTAAAATACCCACATGCGTGCAAACCTTTTCCACTTCATCAAGGATATGACTGGCAATAATAATAGTTTTCCCTTTATCCCTTTCCGAAATAATAATATTTCTTACCTCTGCTATGCCTTCAGGGTCAAGTCCGTTTGCCGGCTCATCGAGCACTAAAACTTCCGGATCACCAAGCAACACTGATGCAAAAGATAAACGTTGTTTCATCCCAAGCGAAAGAGTATCAAATCTTGAATACTTTCTCCTGAGGAGATCAGTGATTCCCAGAACCCGGTTAATATCCTCCTCCTGTACATTTTTAATCCGGGCAACAATTTGCAAATTCTGAAACAGTGTCAGGTAGGGATAAAAGTTTGGAATTTCAATCAGTGATCCCATTCTTTTTCGTTCCCATTTTCCCGGTTTATTACCGAACCACCGGTAACTTCCGCTTGCCGGATGCAAAACACCGGTTATTACTGACAAGGTAGTTGTCTTCCCGCTTCCATTCGGACCAAGGATACCGTAAACGGTACCTTTTTCAACTGTGAAAGACAGATCATCAACAGCTTTTATTTTTCCAAAATTCTTTGACAGATTCTGAATACTTAATATCTCATTCACGATTAATTACTTTAAAATATTCAATTTAGTACCAGTCTATAAAGTAAAACATTTTTATAAATAAAGTACTAATAAGTAAATAACAAATCTCAATAAACAAATAACAAATAAATTCGAAATACCAATGTTCAAATGTTCAAAACAGAATTAATCGCTATATCATTTTTACGCTTTATCGCTTTTCTCTTATTGAATATTGTGATTTGAGATTTATTTGAATTTTGGTGCTTGTATTTTGTGATTTTTACTATTTATGACGAATTAATCCGGCAAAAGATACAAAAAAAAATAGCAGTTTATAATAAACTGCCGGTTTCACCAAAACAATTTTACTTGTCAGTTTCCCATTTCCGACATAAACTTAATTCTCATCAGGCGAATATCCTCCTCGGAATACTCATCCTCTCCCAATTCATTAAGAGCAGCATCAATAGATTCCGTTTCAGCCTCATTCCTGAAATAATCAAAGACCTCTTCCTGGTGTTCTTCATCCAGTACATCATTCAGGTAATAATCGAGGTCAAGTTTTGTGCCTGAATTGACAATTGCCTCAATTTCATCAAGCAGTTCGCTCATTTCCAACCCTTTAGCATCGGCAATATCATTAAGTAACCGTTTTCTATCTATGCTTTGAATAATATATACTTTCAATCCGGATTTATTAATAACTGATTTAACCACCATATCCTGAGGTCTGATAATCTCATTTTCATCAACATATTTTTTTATCAGATCAACGAATTCTTTACCATAACGTGTAGCTTTACCTACACCCACACCTGAAATATTTTGCATCTCTTCAAGTGTTATGGGATAATGAATAGCCATATCTTCAAGGGAGGGATCCTGAAAGATTACAAAGGGTGGAAGGTTTTTATCCATGGATATTTTTTTCCGAAGATTTTTTACAATATGGAACAACTCTTCATCAACTGCCCCTGTCCTTCCACCTGAAGTTGTTACCTCATCTTCTTCAAGGCTGTTATAATCATGATCCTCACTCAACATTATTGAATAAGGATTTATTATGAATTCCTTCCCTGAATCGGTCATCTTCAATAATCCGTAATTTTCAATATCCTTTTCAAGAAACTTGTTTATAAGTCCCTGTCGTGCAACAGTATTCCAGAACTTCTCATCCTTCCCTTCACCCGTATTAAACATATCAAGATTATGATGCTTATATGATTTTATCATTGAAGTTTTATTTCCTGCTATAATATCTGCTATATAATCAGCTTTAAATTTCTCATTTACTGCAATAACAGTTCTTAGTACTTTCCGAATATACTCTGAACCTTCAAATTCAGTTTTCGGATGCAGGCAGTTATCACAAGCTTCACAATTTTCATCAAGGTATGATTCGCCAAAATAGTGCAATAATGTTTTTCTTCTGCAAACAGATGATTCGGCATATGATACTGTTTCAAGAATAAGCTGCTTACCAATTTCCTGTTCAGCAACCGGTTTCCCCTGCATAAACTTTTCCAGCTTCTGTATATCTTTATAACTATAAAACACCAAACAGTGTCCTTCGCCACCATCTCTGCCGGCCCTGCCGGTTTCCTGATAATATCCTTCCAGACTTTTGGGAATATCATGATGAATAACAAACCTGACATCAGGTTTGTCAATACCCATACCGAATGCAATTGTTGCAACAATTACATCAATATCTTCCATTAAGAATTTATCCTGTGTTAAACTACGTGTAGTTGAATCCATTCCTGCATGATACGGGAGGGCTTTTATTCCGTTAACCTGAAGTGTTTCAGATAATTGCTCAACCTTTTTTCTGCTCAGGCAATAAATAATACCAGATTTTCCGGAATTATTCTTAATAAACTTAATAATTTCCTTCGTTGGATTAATTTTAGGTCTTACCTCGTAATAGAGATTTGGCCGGTTAAATGAAGATTTATATACTTTGGCATCAAGGATATTCAGGTTTTTCTGAATATCATGCTGTACTTTTGGTGTAGCTGTAGCAGTAAGAGCAATTATCGGGGCAATTCCGATCTCTTCCACTATTGGTCTTATACGCCTGTATTCCGGACGAAAATCATGTCCCCACTCCGATATACAATGAGCTTCATCAATTGCATAAAAG
>JAUWPX010000392.1 GCA_030611395.1 Bacteroidota bacterium
TTTAAAATCAGCGGAATAAATGAATGTTATTATTATTGAAGATGAAAGAAGGGCTGCCAATATGCTGGAAAGGATGATTGGAGAGGTTGATCCTTCAATGATTGTTGTGGCTAAGTTAGAATCTGTCAGAGAGTCAGTTGAGTTTCTCAGGAAAAACAGAGATATATCTTTGATATTTTCAGACATTCAACTGGGCGATGGCTTAAGTTTTGAGATTTTTGAAAAGACAGAATTTATTTGCCCGATTATATTTATTACTGCTTATGACCAATATGCCATTAATGCATTCAAGGCTAATGGTATTGATTATCTCCTTAAACCGGTGAAAAGCGAAAATCTTGAAAAAGCCATAACGAAATTTAAACAGTTTTCCAGGCCGGCACAAATAACCGATATTACGGCAATTGCTAATTTGTTATTGGAAAGGAAATCAGAGTACAAATCACGGTTTATGATAAAAGTGGGGGAGAAAATAAAAGTTATTCCCGTTGAAGATATACCGGCATTCTACAGCATGGAAAAAGCAACATTTATATTTACTTCCAACCAGAGAAATTATGTTATTGATTATTCGCTCGATCAACTGCAAACTTTACTCAACCCGGAACGCTTCTTCAGGATCAACAGGAAATACATTGTATCACTTGATTACATTGATGAGATTTTTGCATGGTCTAACAGCCGTCTTAAAATAAAGATCACCGGGCTTGAAGAGGAAAACATTATTGTTGCCAGGGACAGGACCAGGGAATTCAAAGAATGGCTGGGCGAGTAACAAACAAAATATTTTTATTATTTTTGAGCCGAAAAGCGGGAGTAGCTCAGGGGTAGAGCATCAGCTTCCCAAGCTGAGGGGCGGGGGTTCGAATCCCCTTTCCCGCTCAAAGAAGAAGTTGAAAGTTGAAAGTTATAAAGTTAAAAGGGAAGAAATAAAGAGGAAAATGAGAATACTGAATACTGAATTTCGAATATAGAATTATAAAGTTAAGAAAAACCAGTAACCAGTAACCAGTATGTATGCAGAAATTATTTCCATTGGCGATGAACTACTTATAGGTCAGACTATCAACTCAAACGCAGCCTGGATGGGGCAGGAATTGAATAAAATTGGCATTGATGTTTACCAGGTATCAACTATATCCGACGATAAAAATCATATTGTTAATGCCCTGAATGACGCTTTAAACCGTACAAAGCTTGTGCTTATAACCGGAGGTCTCGGTCCTACAAGGGATGATATAACAAAATATACTCTTACCGAATATTTTAAAAGTCCTCTGGTACGAAACGAAAAGGTATATAACCAGGTTGATAAGATGCTGAAAAAGAGGTCGATACAAATGAATGACCTGAACAGGAAACAAGCCGATGTACCTGAAAAAGCCCAAATATTTATCAATTATGCAGGCACAGCTCCTGCTATGTGGTTTGAGATGAATAAAAAGGTAGTAATTTCAATGCCCGGTGTGCCATATGAGATGAAGGAGCTTATGACGAAACAAATCCTTCCATCTATCAGTCAGTATTTCAAAACCCCCGTAATTATTCACAGGAACATACTTACATACGGGACTTTTGAGGCAAAGCTTGCTGAAATGCTTTCAGGTTTTGAGGATCAATTGCCACCGGAGATTAAACTGGCATATCTGCCAACCGATGGAGTAATTAAACTTAGATTAACAGGCCGTGGAGACAGGGAAGAGAGAATTAAGAAAATAATTGACAGGGAAATTGAAAAGCTTTATAAGATCATCCCAAAGTATATTTTCGGTGAACAAAATGATTCATTGGAAAAAACCATTGGAGTATTACTTAAAGAAAAGGGAGAAACACTTTGTACTGCTGAAAG
>JAUWPX010000360.1 GCA_030611395.1 Bacteroidota bacterium
CGGTCATTAACATATCACGGCTGGGGGCACACACAGCCCCGCTCGATCCACCCATAATATAGGCGTTAGTGAAACTTACTCCCACCTCTGTAAGTTTATCGATGTTGGGGGTGATGATTTCCTTGTTCCCAAGGACATGAATTGTTCCGGCACGTTGGTCGTCGGCAAAAATAAAAAGGATGTTGGTTTTTTTTGTTTCCGCTATCTTTTCCTGTTTTGACGACCGGCAGGAGAATAATAGCAAAATTCCTGCTAAAACTGTTAAGCCAAGTGTTGTTTTTGTAATGTATTTTTTCATTTGAAAATATGTTAGTTAAACATTTAATTACAATTCATGAATATTGTATAAGCCTATTTCACTAATAACAGGGCATGCCAAAGCGTCTAAAATATTAACTCCTATTTTTGATGCACTAATTGTATCAAAGCGAAGCAATTTTTTATAACCAATTGTAGAACTTTTTACAACTGTTTTCCATTCGTTATTTTCAAATACGTCAACTGAGAAGGATGAGACTCTTTGACCTAATTGTATGTATTCCTGAATTTCAAAACAATTAAATTCTTCTTCTCTCATTAGTTCAAATTCAATTGAAGCAATAATGGTACTGTCATCAGTTGCCCAGTAAGTTTCATTATTATTATCAATAGTATTTAAGGAATTGAATTGCCGGTTATTTCCTCTAAATTCCGAAGCGGAAACTTTTGCTCCTGTTAAAATATTTTTTTCATAAGCCTTATTCAAATAGTTTTTAAAATCCGTTAGAACTTTTACATCATTTTCATTTATTTTCCCTCTTCTGTCAGGCGGAATATTTAAGTTCAATGTAGTTCCTTTACCTACAGAGTTAAAATAGATATCAACAAGTTGTTCCAATGTTTTAACCTTATCGTCCTGAGAAGGATGATAGAACCAACCCGGCCTTATTGATACATCCACCTCGGCAGGAATCCAATATTTACCATTTATTGTCCCTGTTTCTCCTAACCAATATTTAAGTGATCCGGGAGCCGGTTTGGCTTCTCCATCTTTAGCCAATGGAGTATATGTTGCCCAACATGAATCATTTGCATATCCACGCTCGTTACCTATCCACCTTAAATCAGGACCAATATCACTAAAAATATTTATGTCAGGTTGAAGTTTTCGTGCCAAAGCAAAAGTGGTATCCCACTGATAATACTCTGCTCTATTTATGTTGCGTTTTTCCCTGGCTCCACCATAATAACCATCTCCACCATTAGCACCATCTACCCATAACTCAAAAACTTCACCATAATTAGTAAGTAACTCTTCCAGTTGATTTCTATAATAATCGATGTACTCAGGCTGTCCGTATTCCGCATGATTCCTATCCCAGGGAGATAAATAAACTCCAAATTTAATTCCATATTTCCTGCATGCTTCAGAAACAGCCTTTACCACATCTCCCTTTCCGTTCTCCCATAATGAGTTCTTTACAGAATGTTCAGTATATTGTGAAGGCCACAGGCAAAATCCATCATGGTGTTTACAGGTAAGGATGGCTCCTTTGAAGCCCGATTGTGCAAGCGTGGAAATAATTTGATCCGGGTTAAATTCGGTAGGATTAAATACTTCCGGAGATTCATCGCCATAACCCCATTCAATGTCCGTAAATGTATTAGTTGTGAAATGAAGAAAGGCATACATCTCCAGTTGTTGATGGACTACCTGCCTTTTTGTTGGGACAGCGCCATAAGGCATAGGAGCTGACACCTTTTTTTCTGAACATCCAATTAATAAAATAATGGCTAAGCCTAAACTCAATGATACAATTCTTTTCATTTTTCTAATTTTATTGTAATGTAGTCACTTTTAACAGTTCAATTTTTTCAGATGATTTTTGTATTTTCTTTTATGATACCGTCCGACCGTTTTTCTGAAAGAATCTTCCCTGTTTCTATTAAAGTTTCTATATCCACAGTATGAATTTACAAAACTTTTTTCTTGTTTTTACCTTGGATGAATTAAAAATAATAATTCATTTTTATCAAGAGGAACTCTTTATTGTAACTTTTTTTAATAAAATTAAATATCCCTTCTTCCCGGGAATAACAATATTATCCAACGAAATATGTGTTTGTTCTGTCTGAAAGTCTTTTATTTCAGGGATAAGGATTTCAAATTTGGCTGGGTTTATTCCTGCTTTTGCCCAGTTGACAGCTATTGATATCTCTTCATCCCGGTCATTCCAGTTAGCCACAGCAATAATTAT
>JAUWPX010000037.1 GCA_030611395.1 Bacteroidota bacterium
TTTAAAATAATTTAATTTTACAGGCGTTTCAATATATGAATAAACAACAGAATTAATTGTGAAACGGATACACAGATTTGTATTATTTTCTTATTTCGGGCCACTGGTAATGACATTTTTCATTGTCCTGTTTATCCTTATCATGCAATTCCTGTGGAAGTATATTGATGATCTGGTTGGAAAAGGTCTTGATATAGTTACTTTAGGTGAACTGTTGTTTTACTTCACTATAAGTTTCATGCCAATGGCTTTACCATTAGCCATATTACTTGCTGCCCTTATGACATTCGGGAATATGGGAGAAAACCTTGAGCTAACAGCATTAAAATCGGCCGGCATTTCGTTACAGAGGATCATGTTACCATTAATTTTATTTATAATCCTGATTAGTATTGGAGCATTCTTTTTTTCAAACAATGTTTTGCCCCATTCAAACCTTAAATCCAGGTCATTATTGCATGACATCCAAAAACAAAGGCCCGAATTAAATATTCAACCCGGATCATTCTATAATGGAATCAATGGTTTCAGTATTAAGATAGCCGAAAAGGATCCGGGAACGAATCTTATGCATAAGATATTAATTTATGATCATAGAGACAAAATAGGTAATGTTTCAGTCACATATGCAGATTCAGGATATATGAGTATTACCCCAAATGAGTTAAACCTGATTTTCAACCTCTATAATGGTCATTCTTATACTGAATTGCAACAGGATAATAGAAATAAGAATCAAAAGAAATATAAAACCTACCCTCACCGAAGAGACCGGTTCAGTGAAGAAACCGTAATTTTCGACCTTACAGGTTTCGGCCTGAACCGTTCAAACGAGGACTTGTTTAAAAGCCATTATTCAATGCTAAACCTTGATGGTCTGGAACATTATCGTGATTCATTTACAATTATTCTGAATGATAGAAAAGAGGTATTTACAAAAACCATGATGAATGCGAATCTGTTTAAATTTCCAAACTTTGACAGAAAAAGACGAGAAAAAGAAAATATCAAAATTGATAGTACTAAAAAATTCAGACCCAGGGAAATTCTTGATGAACTTATTAATGAAAAACAGGAACACACTATTGAACTGGCTATAGCACATGCAAAATCTGCTAAAAAGAATGTGACTGATTCACAAAGATCTATCGTATGGCGGGCAAAAACAATTAAAAGGTACGAGATCGAATGGCAAAGAAAATTCACTCTCTCTTTTGCCTGTTTCATATTCTTCTTCATTGGCGCCCCACTTGGAGCCATAATAAGAAAAGGAGGTTTGGGTACCCCTGTAGTGGTGTCAGTACTCTTTTTTGTTGTTTATTATGTGATAACTCTTATGGGTGAAAAATTTGCCAGGGAAATGATAGTTACACCTTTTGAAGGAATGTGGGCTTCTTCATTTATTTTACTGCCTCTCGGTATCTTCCTTACTTATAAAGCTACAACCGATTCAGTAATTATGAATACCGAAACTTATACAGAAATACCAAAACGGATAATTCAATCGATTAAAAATATCATGATCAATAATATCCCGGGAGACAGGGTCAATGAAAATCCTTCAACTGACAAATAAACTTCCTTTCCCACCAAAAGATGGTGGAGCTTTGGCTACCCTGAATATGACTGAAGGGTTTCTTCATCATGGGCACGAGGTAACTATGCTCGCGATGAACACTTCCAAACATTTTTATGATCCCGGACAAATTGAATCAAAAATCAGGAAAAATATTACTCTTATAACTATACCGGTAAATACTGATGTTTCCCTGTTTGCTGCTCTGAAAAACCTGCTGATCTCTTCAATCCCTTACAATATTGAACGGTTTAGAACGAAAGATTACGAACAGGCGTTAGTGAAACTGCTTACTAAAAACAAATATGATATTATCCAGCTTGAAGGGTTATCACTAGTTTCTTATATACCGGCTATTAGAAAATTCTCAAAGTCAAATATAATACTCAGGGCTCATAATGTGGAACACCGGTTATGGGATAGCATTTCTTCCGGCAGGAAACCAGGAATTAAAAAACTCTATTTCAAAATTCTGTCCGGCCGCCTTAAGCGATTTGAGACGGAATGTCTTAATAAAATAGATGCCCTGATTCCAATTACTGCAAAAGATAAAACTGTTTTCCTGAAAATGGGAAACAAGAAACCTCTGTTTGTTGCTCCTGCCGGTATAACTCCTGAAAAATCCCGGGATATAACAAATGATAATATCATCTTTCCGTCCATATTTTTCATAGGAGCTCTCGACTGGATACCAAACCAGGATGGATTATTATGGTTTATTGAAAATGTCTGGCCGGATATTGTAACAAAACACCCGGAAATGAAGTTTTATATTGCAGGTCGTAATGCCCCGGGATCTTTCTGCAAAAAGCTCGGGAAACAGGGAATTGTTTTCGAAGGCGAAGTAAAAAATGCTGATACATTTACTGAAGATAAAGCTATAATGGTAGTACCACTTTTTTCAGGTAGTGGTATAAGGGTTAAGATACTTCAAAGCATGTCACATGGGAAAGTAGTCATTTCTACTCCATTAGGCGCAGAATGCATTGAAGCTGAACACGGTAAGCATATTTTTTATGCAAAATCACCTGAGGAATTTATAGAAAATATAGATTATATTATTGGAAACAAATCTCTGTTTGAAAAGATCGGAAAATCTGCAAGAACCTTTGTTTATAAAAATTTTAATAATTTAGCTATCACCAAAGAGCTGTTATCATTTTATAATTCATTGCAAGTATGATCTGGATCATAATTTTCTGGACCTCAATTTTTCTACTTCTGTACGCCTACATTATATACCCTGCCTTACTCAGGATTCTTGCATGCAGAAAACAATCTAACCGGATTGTCTATTCTAAAAACGAAGATATGCCTGATATTTCAGTAATTATGTCTGTTTATAACGAAGAAAAAGTATTGGAAAACAAGATCAATTCAATATATAACACATCCTTTCCCAAAGGAAAAATGGAAGTATTAATTGGCTCGGATGGTTCAAATGACCGAACAGTGGAAATTTTGGGTATAATGAAGAAAAAACTAACAAATTTCTCATTTTACCATTCAAATATCAGGAAAGGTAAACCTAATGTATTAAACGATCTTGTATCAAAAGCAAAAGGGGATATCCTGATTCTCACTGACGCCAATGTTTTATTAAATGAATCAACAATAACCGGTCTTGTCAAGCATTTCAAAAACCCTGAGATTGGACTGGTAGATTCAAGAATGGTAAATACGGGCATAAAAAAGAATGGCATTTCAAGACAGGAATCTGCATACATTTCTATGGAAGCGAATCTGAAACATCGTGAGGGTTTGATATGGGGAACAATGATGGGACCGTTTGGAGGATGTTATGCTATGAGGAAGAATTTATTTATACCTGTTCCTGAAAACTTCCTGGTTGATGATTTTTTCCTTAATCTTAATGTACTGAAAAACCGTAAAAAATCTATTAACGATATGAAGGTTACGGTATCTGAAGATGTTTCAGATATATTATCAGAAGAATTCAGACGGAAAAAAAGAATTGCTGCCGGTAGTTTTCAAAACCTTTCACACTATGCCGGCTTATTATGGCCTCCATATACAAGTTTATCATTCAGTTTTTTCTCTCATAAAATACTTAGATGGTTCGGTCCCCTGTTTCTTATTTTGATAATTATTTCAAATACTTTTATTTTTATGAGAAATGAAGTTTATATCTACTCCATGTACCTTGAGGGAATCTTAATTACTTTTACAATCATTGATCTAATTGTCAATAGATTCAACAAACACATTATTTTTTTCCGTTATGTGACACATTTTTTTTCAATGAATTTAGCATTATCTTTGGGTCTGATTTTTTTCTTAAAAGGGATAAAAACAAATGTCTGGGAACCAACAAAAAGAAATCAATAAATCCGGTATAGGAGATATCAGGAAAACACGGATCGTCTTTATGGGCACCCCGGAATTTGCAATAGCCAGTTTAGAAACGTTGTTAATTAACAAGTTTAATGTTGCCGGAGTTGTAACTGCTCCGGACAGACAATCTGGCAGGGGTTTAAAACTTCAACAATCCGCAGTAAAGAAATTCGCAATAAAATCTTCTCTCCCTGTTCTCCAGCCAACTAATCTCAAAGACCGGGAATTTATTAATGATCTAAAAAAAATAAAACCTGATCTTCTGGTTGTTGTTGCTTTCCGCAAATTGCCCGATGAAGTATGGAAGCTTCCTCCACTGGGAACAATCAATTTACATGCATCCCTTCTGCCACAGTACCGTGGTGCAGCTCCAATTAACTGGGTATTGATCAATGGCGAGAAAACTACCGGGGTTACAACATTTTTTATTGATGACAAAATTGATACCGGCAAAATTATTTATCAGGATAAGGTTGGAATAACCCCTGGAGAAAATGCCGGCACCCTGCATGATAAATTAATGAGCAAAGGAGCAGAATTGGTTAATAAAACTGTAAAAAGTATACTTGAAGGAGTCACTCCCCAAAAAGATCAATCGACATTAACCAAAACACTAACAGAGCTTAAAAAAGCTCCTAAACTGAGAAATGAAAACTGTGAGATCCCCTGGAAAAAATCAGCAGTTGAGATATACAATTTTATCAGGGGACTATCCCCCTACCCTGGCGCATGGACAAGAATTAAAAATCTGAAAGGCAAAACAAGTATTTTGAAAATTTTTGAGACAGAGGCTATCCTTGAAAAACATGAAAATAAGCAGGGAACAATATTATCTGATAATCAATCTTATCTGAAAGTAGCTACTAATAGTGGCTTTGTAAAACTTCTTTCCGTCCAGCTTCCGGGAAAAAAACAAATGCAAATAATTCCATTCCTTCGGGGTTTCGATACAAATGGTTTGACATTTGAGGTTAAGAATCAAAATCTATTTTAAAGGTTTTCTCTGTCCCGGTCTTTTCTTCTTCAGGCCGGGTTTTACGTAACCATAACTGGTTCCCCGGCACCGGTTTTTCCCCGGTTTTCATGCGGTTCAGTTTGTATAATTGATCAATTTTAATTCCATATTTCTGCGAGATACTATGCATTGTTTCTCCTTTCTCAATAATATGAATATTTTTATCCACAGCAGCTTTATTTCGCTTAGGCTGTATATACAAAATCATACCTGCCTTTAACCGGAAGTCCTCCGGAAGATCGTTATACTTAAAAAGTTCCCAATGCATCATTCCAAATTCTTTTTCCAGACTTCTATATGTATCACCCTCAGAAACAATAATATAATCTATCCGGTTTCGCTCTGAAATCCTGTTTCCCGGAGTATTTGTTTCTTTATTGCCCGAAGTTGGTTTAACTAAAAATTCATCTTCCTTCACCGGGGTTTTGTCTTTTACCGCTCTTTTTGCTCTTTTCAAATTATCATATTGATACAATCCGTTTTCTTCAATAATTTTTATTAGCAGTTTATCATATTGATTATCTGTGGCATAGCCAGCTTTCTTTAATCCTCTTGCCCAACCCTTGTAATTTTCCGGATCCAGACTAAACAATGAAGCATAGCGATTGCTGTTTCTTAAAAAGTCAGAATGATCTTTAAAAGATTCTATTGCATTATCATATTTCCTGAAACATTCTTTTCTCCTGTCATCATCATGATAAATTTTTCTCCCTTTCCAGTTATCGTGACATTTTATTCCAAAATGGTTATTCGCCTTCTTTGCCAGTCGGCTGGTTCCATTATCTGATTCAAGTATTCCCTGGGCAAGAGTAATACTGGCGGGAACTCCCGACCTTTTCATTTCGCTAACAGCCAGCTTATTATACTTTTTAATATATTGTTTTCTCACTTCAGGTATGTTTCCACCCGGGGATTCAGTTACCCTAATAGTTCTACATGAAAACAGTGTAAAAATGAATATAACCGGAATAAAGATTCCTTTTATAACAGACCTCTCAAAAGCTAAAAAACTATACATAGAAGGATTGTTTCACAAACAATAACACAACTTCAAAACTAAATTGTAAATTTGAACTAAAATATTTTATAATGAAAATAAAAGAGATAAAAACTGTAATTAAAGAATACAACGACAAATCTGAACTTTCAGCAGAAGATATTAATCTAATAAACATTGCCAGAGAAGCTTCAAAAAAAGCATATGCACCCTATTCCGGTTTTAAGGTAGGTGCAGCTCTTCTTCTTGAAAATGGTGAAATAATTGAAGGTAACAACCAGGAAAATGTTTCATATCCTGCCGGTTTGTGTGCTGAAAGAGTAGCAATATTCTACGCCGGGGCTAAATATCCTGATGTCCCGGCACAAGCTATTGCTATTACAGCTTTTAAAGACCAGGATTTTATTGATGAACCGGTAACACCCTGTGGTTCATGCCGGCAAACACTTTTCGAACATGAATCAAGATTTAATTCTTCTATCCGTTTGATACTGGCCGGGAAGAAAAAAATCAGAATAGTAGATAAAATCAGTGATCTTCTGCCACTGGTATTTGATAAAACATATCTGGAAAGATAGTTCCGGGTGCCGGGTGCTGGGGTCTGTGGACTGCCGACTGCGGACTGATTAGTTGCAAAAAATCAAATCCTCAACATTTTGTGTTCTCCTCTGCCTTTTTGTCATCAAAACGAAGAATATCCTATTTGGGATAAACCCAGGTGACAAGATTGACGAAAATATGTCAGAGTTTTATTATGGCACAATGATTGAACAATGTTGACGAACAAATAGATAATTAAATATTCTCAAACAATAAATATATATAAATTATGGGAAAAATAATTGGAATTGATCTTGGAACCACAAACTCGTGTGTTGCTGTTATGGAAGGTAATGAACCTGTTGTTATTCCTAACAGTGAGGGGAAAAGAACTACTCCTTCAGTAATCGCTTTTGTCGAAAATGGTGAAAGAAAAGTTGGAGATCCTGCAAAACGTCAGGCTATTACAAACCCACAAAAGACTGTTTCCTCAATAAAACGGTTTATGGGTGAAAAATATGATAAGCTTCAGAAAGATATAGCAAGAATGCCATACGAGGTAATAAAAGGGGATAATAACACCCCGAGAGTTAAGATTGACGATCGTAACTACTCACCCCAGGAGTTATCTGCTATGGTTTTACAAAAAATGAAAAAGACTGCAGAAGATTATCTCGGGGAAGAAGTTACGGATGCTGTAATCACTGTTCCTGCATATTTTAGCGATTCGCAAAGGCAGGCAACAAAAGAAGCCGGTGAGATTGCCGGTTTCAATGTTAAAAGAATAATCAATGAACCCACTGCAGCTTCACTTGCATATGGTCTTGACAAAAAGACAAGTGATTTAAAAATTGCAGTTTTTGACCTCGGTGGAGGAACATTCGATATTTCTATCCTTGAATTAGGTGACGGAGTATTTGAAGTTAAGTCGACCAATGGTGACACTCACCTTGGTGGTGATGATTTTGATGATATTATTATCAACTGGCTGGCAGACGAATTTAAGAAAGATGAAGGGGTTGACCTTAAGAAAGATCCAATGGCAGTTCAAAGACTAAAAGAGGCTGCTGAAAAGGCTAAAATTGAACTTTCAAGTTCAACAAACACAGAGATAAACCTTCCATATATTATGCCGGTTGACGGTGTACCAAAACACCTGGTTAAGAAACTATCAAGATCAAAGTTCGAGCAATTAACAGACAAACTTACTCAACAGGTTATAGGTCCATGCGAAAAAGCTCTTAAAGATGCCGGTTTAAAGGCATCTGATATTGATGAGGTGTTACTGGTTGGTGGTTCAACCCGTATGCCGGCAATACAAGAAACAGTTAAGAAACTGTTCGGGAAAAATCCAAGCAAAGGTGTTAATGCCGATGAGGTTGTTGCTGTTGGAGCAGCGATTCAGGGAGGAGTCCTTACAGGTGAGGTAAAAGACGTACTGCTTCTTGATGTCACTCCACTTTCACTGGGTATTGAAACTATGGGAAGTGTTATGACACGCCTTATTGAAGCTAATACAACAATACCTACAAAGAAAACTGAAACATTTACTACAGCTGCTGATAATCAACCTTCGGTAGAAATTCATATTCTTCAGGGAGAAAGACCAATTGCATCGGGAAACAAAACTATAGGAAGATTTCACCTTGACGGAATACCACCCGCACCACGCGGTGTGCCTCAAATCGAAGTAGCTTTTGACATTGATGCAAATGGCATACTAAATGTATCAGCCAAGGATAAAGGAACAGGAAAAGAACAGAGAATCCGTATCGAAGCTTCCTCCGGACTTACCGATGAGGAGATCAATAAAATGAAAGAAGAAGCACAGGCAAATGCAGAGTCTGATAAGAAAATCAAAGATAAAACTGATAAAATTAATGCTGCAGACAGTCTGATCTTCCAAACAGAAAAGCAATTGAAAGAGTTTGGAGATAAGCTTCCTGCTGATAAGAAAGGCCCTATTGAAGATTCTTTAAAAGTTCTTAAAGAAGCACATAAAAACCAGGATATGGATGCTATTGATAAAGCAATGACAGATTTAAATTCAAAATGGCAGGCTGCTTCAGAAGAAATGTATAAAGCAAGCCAGGAACAAACAGCGGGAGCTGATCAGGGTGCTGCACAAGATCAGGGATCTTCAAAAAAAGAGGATAGTTCTAAAGGAGATGACGAAGTAACAGATGTTGATTTTGAAGAAGTTAAGTAAATAACTGCTTTACAATGATATAAAAAAGCCCCGAAATTCGGGGCTTTTTTTTTTAACTTTACAACTTTTAACTTTATTACTTATATGAACTTATTATGAAAATTACTCTATTAAAATTCGTAAAATGTTTTTCTGAAAATAGAAAAACAGAGCTACTGGTTTATATA
>JAUWPX010000213.1 GCA_030611395.1 Bacteroidota bacterium
AGATCATTAATTCTTTTTATCTTCCGGTCAATTGTCCGGTCTCTCAAAACTTTTGTTACATATTCGTAAATAAAAGGGGAATGTATGCCATATCCTTTACCATGTCCTGAAAACAGATAGTAATTAATGTATTTAAAGATGTATTTTAGATTATTAATCATAGAAGGCTAAGGCTAAGGAAGAAAAAAGGTTTAATAATTCATTAAAAATGATTTATGTGTAAAAATACGAAAATAAGTTTATTTGAAGTCTGAAAGGTTCATATATACCATCAAAAACCTCAGCCTTAGCCTTAGCCTTGGCCTTTTTGAATAACCAAAATTAGTACTAAATAACACTTAGATATGGCTTTTTTAATTAATTTGCGAAGTTATGTTTTTTTTATTCAAAATATTTTTTTCCAATGTCTGCTAATTTGAAAACCGACATACAATATCTAAGCGGGGTTGGACCAAAAAGGGCTGATTTATTAAGAAAGGAGCTTCAAATCAGATGTTTTGAAGACCTTTTATACTATTTCCCATACAAATATGTTGACAGGTCAAAGTTCTATACCATCAGAGAAATAAACAGCAGTCTTCCATACATTCAGATCAAAGGCTGTATAACCAACTTTGAAACAGTAGGCTATCGAAGAAACAAAAGACTTGTTGCAAATTTTACTGATGATACAGGAACTATTGAACTTGTGTGGTTCCGTGGGGTTCAATGGATAAAAGATAGCCTTAAGACCGGAAAAGAATATGTAGTTTTCGGTAAACCCGGTATTTTCAATAATAGAATAAATATAATCCACCCTGAAGTTGAAGCACAGGAAACACTGAAAAGTAAGATCAATGCTCCCTTACAATCCTTTTACAATACAAGCGAAACATTAAAAAGAAGCTATCTCAATTCAAAAGCCATCCGGAAACTACAGAATAATCTTCTTCAGCAAGTTAAAGGAAAGATCAGGGAAACAATGCCGTCATATATGATTAATGAATTAAAACTTTTATCATTGGATGAGTCACTTCTTAATATTCACTTTCCAAATAATCCCACCATTCTAAAAAAAGCAGAATTCAGACTTAAATTTGAAGAACTTTTTTACATCCAGCTAAACCTGTTAAAACAGAAAAAAACAAGAAGTAAAGAATTAACAGGACATATTTTCTCAACTGTTGGTAGTAATTTCAATACTTTTTATCATAAACATCTTCCATTTAAATTAACATCAGCCCAGAAAAGAGTACTGAAAGAAATCAGGCAGGATACCGGTTCCGGGAAGCATATGAACAGACTTCTTCAGGGGGATGTCGGTTGTGGAAAAACACTTGTTGCATTAATGAGTATGCTTATAGGGCTTGATAATGGCTTCCAGTCATGTATGATGGCTCCCACCGAAATACTTGCCAAACAGCATTTTCAAACACTTACAAGAATGCTGGAAAAAATGGAAATTCAAATTGCACTGCTTACAGGTTCTACTAAACAATCAGAAAGAAAAGTAATATTTAATAATCTTAAAGAGGGAACACTAAATATCCTTGTAGGAACACATGCATTAATTGAAAAAGCTGTTAAATTCCAAAATCTCGGTCTTGTTATTATTGACGAACAGCATCGTTTTGGTGTTGCACAAAGAGCAAAGCTATGGGAAAAAAACAGACAACCTCCCCATATTCTGGTGATGACCGCGACACCTATCCCGCGGACACTTGCAATGACACTTTATGGTGATCTCGAAATATCAGTTATTGATGAACTTCCACCGGGAAGAAAACCTGTAATAACAGCACATTATTACGATTCAAAAAGATTAAGACTTTTCGGTTTTCTGCGTAAACAAATTAAGAAAGGACAACAAATATTTATTGTATATCCACTTATCCATGAATCCGAAAAGATGGATTATAAAGATCTGGAAGATGGCTACGAAGGTATAGTAAGGGAATTTCCACCACCGGAATACGCAGTGAGTGTTGTACATGGAAGAATGAAAACCGAAGAAAAAGATATTGCCATGACCTGTTTTGTAAAGGGACAAACACATATTTTGATAGCTACAACTGTAATCGAAATTGGTGTTGATATACCTAATGCATCCGTAATGGTTATTGAAAGCGCTGAAAGATTCGGCTTATCACAACTTCATCAACTACGGGGCAGGGTTGGCAGAGGAGCAGATCAATCCTATTGTTTACTTATGTCCTCAACGAAACTTACACATGAGGCAAGAAAAAGAATTGAAACGATGGTGGAAACAAATGATGGTTTCGAAATTGCTGAAGTTGATCTGAAATTGCGCGGACCGGGAGACCTGGAAGGAACACAACAAAGTGGTATTGCTTTCAGCCTTAAAATTGCCAACCTGGGAAAAGATGGACAAATTCTTCAATACGCGAGAGACCGGGCTGAAGAGATAATAGAAAAAGATCCTGATCTTATTAAACCCGATAATTCAATCCTTGTTTCACAATTAAAAAAGCTGAGAAGAGAAAATATCGACTGGAGTTCAATAAGTTAATGTATAGAACATAGCTTCGCAAAATAATTAATAAAATGTATTTGTCTATTAAACCGGTAACACTTGTCCTGATGATCCTGTTGCAGGTTCTTCTTCCGGCTAATACTTCCGGTCAAACTGAAAAATGCAATATAATTAACCGTGCATGTGCTCCCGGTGAATCCTTATCATATATTGTATCATATAATGTTTTTATTTTCTGGACTGATGTCGGAGTAGTAAATTTCACAGTATCGGAAACAGAAAAAGACAAACACAAGCGTTTACATCTTCATGGCACAGGTCTCTCCTTCCCTACCTGGAACTGGTTTTTTAAAGTTGAAGACTCATACGAATCCTGGACCGATCCTGTCACCCTTAAACCTTATGAGTTTAAAAGAGATGTATATGAAGGAGGTTATGAAATAGATATTCATTACAATTTTAACCGGGAACAAAATATCGCATATTCAATCTCGAGTAAAACAAACAAAGCTGAATGGAAGGATACTATTAAAATATCCGAATGCACATATGATGTATTATCAATTCTTTATTATACCAGGAATATTGATTATTCAACTTACAATCCGGGTGATACTATTCCGGTTACTATCCTACTGGATAATGAGTTAACCAGTATATATTTCCGGTATCTTGGTAAAGAAAATATCAGAGTACATGGTTTTGGGAAATTCAGATGTATTAAGTTTAGTGTCTATCTCGTTGAAGGTACTCTTTTTGAAGGAGGCGAAGATATGGAAGTATGGGTAACTGACGATGATAACAGGATACCGTTGAAAATTAATTCGCCAATACTTGTTGGTTCAGTGAAAGCCCGGATCATAAGCATGAAAGGGATAAAACATTCCTTGAATTCAAGAATCTCCAAAAAATAGCATATTCAATACAATAATTATAATTTAGCGTAACCAATCAGTACTTAAAGTTAACTATGCTTCGACTAAACTCAGCATAAAAAGTTTAGAATGCAAAACCTGACAAACTACACATATTTATCTTCTATTCTTTTTTAACTTTGCAAACTATTTTTTAGGGTAAATGGGGACATCGAAGGAAATTAAACATCCCGGAGTAATCACGAGTATTGACTCCTCTAAAATAAAGGTCAATATCACAACCTATTCAGCATGTTCATCATGCGGTGCGAAAGGTATTTGTTCCATATCTGACGTTAAGGACAAGATTATTGAAGTTCCAAAAACCGGTGATTTTTCGGTT